>NZ_SSDO01000061.1:0-4430 GCF_004794395.1 Microbacterium sp. K41
CGACGACATCGGGCAGCTCGGCGCCGACCGACACCGGCAGGTGGAAGAGCGAGCCCGTCGTCGCGCGCACGACCTTCGGGTTGTAGGGGTCGACCGTGCGTCCCGTCAGCACCACGGCGTCCGCTCCTGCGGCATCCGCGGCGCGGATGATGGTGCCCAGGTTGCCCGGGTCGCGCACCTCCTCGCAGATCGCGACCAGCCGGGGCGACGCGTCGAAGATGTCGCGCACCGAGGTCGGGGTCTGCCGCACGACAGCGACGAGTCCCTGCGGGGTGACGGTATCGGCCATCGCGTGCAGCACGTCCTCGGTGACGTATTCGACCCGCACGTCCGCGTCGGCCGCCTTCGCCCGGATGTCCTGATGCCGCTCCCAGCCGCCGGGTGTCGCGAACAGCTCGACGATCGCCTCGGGGCGGTAGGTCAGCGCCTCGCGGACCGACTGCGGTCCTTCCAGCAGGAACAGCCCGGTCTCGGTGCGCGCGCTGCGCTTGGTCAGCTTGGCGACGGCACGGACTCGGGGGGAACGAGGGTTCTCCAGCACGATCTCAGTCTAGGGCGACGACGACGCCCGGAAACGCGGAACGGGCGCCTTCCCGCAGGAAGACGCCCGTTCGGAGCGAGATGCTTACGCAGCCGACTTCGGCGCGTTGACGTCGGAGGGCAGAGCCTTCTTCGCCGTCTCGACCAGCGTGGTGAACGTGGCCGCGTCGTTGACCGCGAGGTCGGCGAGCATGCGACGGTCGACCGTGACGCCCGCGAGGCCGAGGCCCTGGATGAAGCGGTTGTACGTCATGCCGTTCTGACGCGCGGCGGCGTTGATGCGCTGGATCCAGAGGCGACGGAAGTCACCCTTGCGCTTGCGACGGTCCCGGTACGAGTAGACCAGGGAGTGGATGACCTGCTCCTTGGCCTTCCGGTAGAGGCGCGAACGCTGACCGCGGTAGCCGGAGGCGCGCTCGAGGATGACCCGACGCTTCTTGTGGGCGTTGACTGCCCGCTTGACTCTTGCCATTTTCCTGTGTTCCTATCGTGCGTTCGGCGCGTCAGCGACCGAGAAGCTTGTTCGCGACCTTGGTGTCAGCCTTCGACAGCACCTGGTCCTGGTTCAGACGACGGGTGCGACGGCTCGACTTGTGCTCGAGGTTGTGGCGCATGTTCGCCTGCTGCTTCTTCAGCTTTCCGCTGCCGGTGATCTTGAAGCGCTTCTTAGCACCCGAGTGGGTCTTCTGCTTCGGCATCTTCTCTTCCTTCGTGATGGCGCCTTCTCAGGCGACGGTGTCTACCCGCGTTGCGGGAGTTCGTGGGGCGGATGTCACTCCGCGGCGGGTGCGGCCGGGGCGGCCGAGTCGCTCTTGGCGTCGCGGGCAGCCTGCTTGTTCGCCGCACGCTGCGCGTCGCGCACCGCGTTCTGCTCCTGCTTCGCCTCGGACTTGCTCTTGATCGGCGCGACCACCATGACCATGTTGCGGCCGTCGATCGTCGGGTTCGACTCGACGGTGCCGAACTCGGCGACGTCTTCCGCGAACTTGCGCAGCAGGCGCACACCCTGCTCCGGGCGCGACTGCTCGCGACCGCGGAAGAGGATCATCGCCTTGACCTTGTCGCCGGCCTTGAGGAAGCCCTCGGCGCGCTTGAGCTTCGTCGTGTAGTCGTGCGCCTCGATCTTCAGTCGGAAGCGGACTTCCTTGAGGATCGTGTTCGCCTGATTGCGACGCGCTTCCTTCTCCTTCTGGGCGGCCTCGTACTTGAACTTGCCGTAGTCCATGATCTTGACCACGGGCGGCTTCGAGTTCGGGGCGACCTCAACGAGGTCGAGATCGGCTTCCTGTGCGAGACGCAGCGCTGCCTCGATGCGGACAACGCCGATCTGCTCACCCGAGGGGCCGACGAGGCGGACCTCGGGGACTCGGATGCGCTCATTGGTGCGGGGATCGCTGATGCGGAGCTCCTTAGACGATGTGATTCGGCCACCGTGATGCGGATGCATCCCGGGCGAAATCGAACTCGTCTCCCACCCGCCGGCACTCAGACGCCGGCTCCACACCCTGTCTACCGGTCCTCTCGTGACGAGTGAACCGGCGGAGTGCAAGACCCGGTAGCCTGGAACGGCAAGCGCGGGTGGGAAGTGAATCCTCTTTCGTTCCAGAGCATGACGCTCCGGAGCCCGCCAAAGTCTAACAGAAGGCAAGGCGAAGTGACGAACCAGGCACCCGACGAGGCGGCACGCGAGCGCGAAGAGCGCTGGGCACGACAGGAGGAGGCGGCCTCGTCCGCGGTTCGCGACATCGCGGACGTCCCCGCCGTCGAGGTCATCACGACCGCGGCCGTGCACCTCATGAGCGCCGCCGCCGTCAAGCTCGGCCTCGCCGACGAGCCCGACGCGGCCGAACAGCTCGACCTCGACGAGGCCCGCAAGCTCATCAACGCCCTCGCCGGGCTCATCACCGCCGGCGCCCCCGAGATCAGCGACATGCACGCGCGGTCGCTGCGCGACGGCCTCCGCTCGCTCCAGCTCGCGTTCCGCGAGGCATCGACCATCCCCGACCCGATCGGCAAGGGCCCCGGCGAGAAATGGACCGGCCCGGTCACCTGAGCCGGCGCCCGTCGCGGTTCAGGCGCTGCGACGGAGCTTGACCGTGAGCGAGTCCGCGAGCACGGCGATGCGGTCGTCGGCCGCCCAACGCTGAGCCAGACGACCGAGCACGGCGTCGAGCACCTCGCGCTCGAGCCCGTCGACCAGCTCGAGGATCACGACCAGCTCGGGCCCGCGCAGGCGGGCGTCGGGGTCGCCCGCGGCCACGGCCACGTCGATCACCGCGAGCTCGTGCGCGACGCTCTCCTGCAGCGCCGTGAACACCTCGGGCGACAGGAAGCTCGGCTCCCACGCGTGCCCCTGCGCGACCGCCCAGACCGCCGGGCGCCGGATCACGAACTCCGTGTCGGATGTGGGGTCGAGCACGATCAGGTCGGTGTCCTCCGCGGATGCGGCCAGAGCCGCACGCACCGCCTCCACCGGGATCGGTCGCGCCGTCGCGTCCCACCGCTGCATCGCCTCGACCGAGGAGAACACGGGCTGGACGCGCCGGCCGTCGGGCGCCGCGACCGTGACGATCGACAGCTCCTGGGTCTTGTCGACCGCGAGCCCGCTCGGCGCGACCCCCTCTTCGCCCTTCTCCGCGATCAGCGGGATCAGCACGCGCGCGGCGCGGAAGGCGTCGACGACCTCCGCCTGCGATCCCTCGCCCGCCCGGAAGCGCTGAAGGGCGTCGAGCAGGGCGGGATCGGCGGAGCCGTCGTCGGCCGCGTGCGGGTTCGACTCGAAGCTGCGGCCCTCCCACGGAACACCCGCGGAATCGGCGTGGTTGTGCGCCTCCGGGCCGTGGCCGTGGGGGTCAGTCTCCGGCGACATCCAGCGCCTCGGCCAGGGTGAAGGCTCCGGCGTAGAGCGCCTTGCCGACGATGGCGCCCTCGACGCCCAGCGGCACCAGCTCGCGCAGCGCCGCGATGTCGTCGAGGTTGGAGACCCCGCCGGACGCCACGACCGGCTTCGGCGTGCGCGAGGTCACCTCGCGCAGCAGCTCCAGGTTCGGGCCGCGGAGTGTGCCGTCCTTCGTGACGTCGGTGACCACGTAGCGGCTGCAGCCGGCATCCTCCAGGCGCTCCAGCACCTCCCAGAGGTCGCCGCCCTCCTTGGTCCAGCCGCGGGCGGCGAGAGTGGTGCCGCGCACGTCGAGGCCGACCGCGATCGCCTCGCCGAAGCGGCTGATGACGTCGGCCGCCCACTCCGGGTTCTCCAGCGCGGCGGTACCGAGATTGATGCGCGCCGCGCCGCTCTCGAGCGCCGCCTCCAGGCTCGCATCGTCGCGGATGCCTCCGGAGAGCTCCACGTTCACGCCGCGGAACTGCTTGATGACCTTGCGCAGGATCGGTGCGTTGCTGCCGCGGCCGAACGCCGCGTCGAGGTCGACCAGGTGGATCCAGGAGGCGCCCTGCGCGACCCACTCCCCTGCGGCGTCGAGCGGGTCGCCGTAGCTCGTCTCGGTGCCGGCCTCGCCCTGGGTGAGTCGGACGGCCTTGCCGCCGGCGACGTCCACCGCGGGGAGGAGCGTGAGCGAAGGTGACTGCGCGAAGTCGTTCATGGGGTCCTTGGTTCGGGTGTCTCTGCGGCCCGAGCGGGCGCGACACACGAGGCTACCGCGGCGGTCGGCACCCACTCAAATGCATGACGCCGGCCGTCGGTCGCAGCGGCGCCGCCATCCATGCCTGACATTTCGTCGGGTAACATGCTACGGATGTCAGCGCGAGAACCAGGGCCCCCGTCCGAGTACCGACGCGTCCGAGCCGACCAGGAGATCGCCGTCCCCCGCCCCCGGTCCGCCATCCGCGGCTCGGCCGCTCCCCGCCCGGCCGCCGAGTCGTCCGCCTCCCCG
>NZ_SSDO01000062.1:0-4443 GCF_004794395.1 Microbacterium sp. K41
CGAGCGCGGCGCGCACGAACCGGCGCAGGCGCCTGGGCGGCAGGGTCACGCCGGCGCCGCGACCCCACATGGTGCCCGAGGCGGATTCGCCGCGGCGCGGGATGCTGGCGACGCGGAGGTAGCGCACGCGGAAGCCCGCCCTGGCCTCGGCCAGCGAGAAGTGCACGTGCGGCACGGTCGCCTCGGCCGGGACCGCGTCGAGCAGCACGCGCAGGGCATCGGGGCGGTAGGCGCGCAGCGGTGTGTTCACGTCGGGGATGCGGCGTCCGGCGGCGAGGGCGATCAGCAGGCCGACCGCGCCGGTGAGGCTCTTGCGGTACCAGGGGTCGGTGCGGCCGTCGCGCACGCCGTGCACGACGTCGGCCTGCTCGGCCAGGAGCGCGCCGATCAGCCGCGGGAAGTCGCTGCCGAGGAACTGCCCGTCCCCGTCGACGTGCACCAGCACCTCGGGGTCGGCGGCGAGGCCGGCGCGGTAGGCGGCCAGGGCGGTCGGGCCGTGGCCGCGGTTCGCCGCCTGCACCTCGACCGTGGTGTCGGCGACACCATCGAACACGGCCGCCGTGGTGTCGGTCGACCGGTCGTCGGCGATGTGGAACGAGACGGTGTCGGCGAGCGGGGCCACGGACGCGCGGATCTCGTCGACGAAGCCCTCGATGCCCTCCGCCTCGTTGTAGGCGGGCATGACGATGGCGAGATGGCGGAGAGTCACGGGGTCCTCGGATGGGGGTGGCGGGGCGCGGAGGCGTTCAGGAAGTAGCCTAGTTGAGCCATGAATCCTCCCTCACGACTGCGCCGCCTCGCCGGCGTCGGCAGCCGGTTCCTCGTCGTCGGTGCCGTCAGCACCCTGATCGAGGTCGGCGTCTTCAATCTTCTCGTCTACGTGTGGGGGTGGGACGTCGTCGCGGCCAAGATCGTCGCGTCCCTCGTCGCGCTGATCAACGCCTACATCGGCAACCGCGAATGGACGTTCCGGCACCGGGACCGCCGCGGCCGGGTCTCCGAGGTGATCCTGTTCCTGGCGGTGAACGCCGCGTGCACCGCCCTGGGCGCCGCCCTGGTGTGGGTGGGGGTGGAGGCCGTGGCCGGCATCCTCGGTCGCACCCCCGGCGCCATCGCCGTCAACGCCGTGAACCTCACGAGCATCGTGATCGTCGTGGTGCTGCGCTTCCTGCTCTACCACGGCGTGGTGTTCCGGGTCGCTCCGAAGAACTGACCCGCCGGCGCCTGCGCTCAGGCCCGCACCCTCGCGGGCTTCCCGGTGCGCGAGGTGCGGGTGCGGCCGCGCTTGGACGCATGCCGTCCGGCGTGCACCGGGGTGCCGTCGGACTCGTGCGTCGCACCGTACGTGTAGGCGCCGTAGCCGTAGCTGTCCGGACCCTTGGTCGGGAGCATGGTCACCACGATGCCGAGCAGGGCGACACCGGCGGTCTCCAGCGCGCGGACCGCGCCGGACAGCTCCTGCTTCCTGGTCTTGCCTGACGCGGCGGCGAGGATGACCCCGCGCGTCTTGGCGCCGACCACCGCGGCATCGGTCACGAGCAGCAGCGGGGGCGCGTCGATCAGCACGTAGTCGAAGTACTCGCCCAGAGATGCGAGCACCTGGTCCATGGCGGCCGATCCGAGCAGCTCGCTCGGGTTCGGCGGCACCTGGCCGCTGGGCAGCAGGTAGAGGTCGCTGGTGCCCCACTTCTGCAGCGCATCGGCCACGTCCATGCGACCGATCAGCACGTCGGTCAGGCCCGCACCGCCCTCGATGCCCATGTAGTCCGCGACGCGGGGGAGGCGCAGGTCGCCGTCGACGAGCGCGACCCTGGCTCCGGTCTCCGCGAGCGCGATGGCCAGGTTGGCGGTGGTGGTGGACTTGCCCTCGCCGGGCCCGGCGCTGGAGACCACGAAGATGCGCGGACCGGCGTCGAGGTTCAGGAACTGGAGGTTCGTGCGGAGGCTGCGGAAGGACTCGGCGCGCGGGCTGCGCGGGTCGGCGTGCACGATCAGCGGACGCTTGGTCGCCTCCGGGTCGTACGCGATGCCGCCGAGCACGGGCCGCTCGGTGAGGGCCTCGATGTCGTGGAGTGTGTGGATGCGGTTGTCGAGCACGGTGCGCAGCATGGCCACCGCCACACCCAGGGCGAGTCCGATGATGCCGCCGAGGATGACCAGCAGCCGCACGTTCGGGCTGGTGGGGGCCGTCGGCACCTCGGCCGGCTCGGTCACGGTGATGCGCACGGGGCTCACGGCGTCTTCCACCGCCGGCTGCTCGAGCGTGTTCTGCACCGCGTCTTGGAAGCTCACGGCGACCGCGTTGGCGATCTCGGCCGCGCGCTCCGGGTCGCCGTCGGTCGCGCTCACGTCGATCAGCACCGTGTTCAGCGGGGTCGTGGCGGTGATGCGGCCGCTCAGCTCGGCGACGCTGTCGTCCAGGCCCAGCTCCTCGATCACGGGCTCGAGCACGAGCGCGGTGCCCACGACGTCGACGTAGCTGGTCACCATCTGGCGCGCGAACGTCGTCCCCTGCACGAGGTCACCGGTCGCGGCGCCCTCGGTGCGCACCGACACGTACAGCTGCGTCGAAGCGACGTACTTGGGCTGCTGGAGAGCCGCGTACCCGGCACCGCCCGCGAGGCCGAGGAGGAGCAGGACCAGGATGAGGATCCAGTTCCGGTGCAGGATGCGCACATAGTCGCGAAGTTCCACGCGGCAGATTCCTTCTGTTGCTGGGCGGCTCCCGGACGACGGTGAACCGCAGAGTCAAATCCCGTCATTCTCCCACAGCGCGGGCGCCGTGCCGGACGGAGCGTCAGCGTGGCGCCGCGGCGGCGTACGAGGTCTGGGCGTTGTGCTCCCTGCGACCGAGCGGGGCCTTGGTGAGCACGGTGCCGAGCACCCGGGCGTCGACGGCCTCGATGCTCTTCGCGGCGGCGGCGAGTCGTCCGGCCTGCGTCGCCCCGGCCGCCGCGATCAGGATCGCCCCGGTGGTCACCCGGGCGATCACGGCGGCGTCGGTCACGAGCAGCAGCGGAGGGGCGTCGATCACGACCACGTCGAACGCCTCGCTCGCCGCATCGACGAGCTGCTGCATGGCGGGGGAGCCGAGCAGCTCCGCGGGGTTCGGCGGCAGGGAGCCGGCGGGCAGCAGGAACAGCGAGCTGCGCCCCCAGCGCTGCACCACGTCGTTCAGGCGCACGCGACCGGCGAGCACGTCGCTCAGTCCGACGCCGCCCTCGATCCCGAAGTAGTCGGCGACGCGCGGCAGCCGCAGGTCGGCGTCGATCAGGGCGACGCGGTGCCCGGCGTCGGCGAACGCGAGCGCGAGGTTGGCGGCGGTGGTCGACTTGCCCTCGCCCGGTCCGGAGCTGGTGACCACGAACACGCCGCTGCCGTCCTCGAACAGGAAGCGCACGTTGGTGCGGAGGCTGCGGTACGCCTCGGCGCGTGCGCTCTGTGGGGCGGAGCTGACGGCCAGCGGCCGGTTGGCGGTGTCGGGGTCGAGCGGGATCCGCCCGAGGAGCGGGACAGGGAGGGCCGCCTGCACGTCGGCATCGGTGCGCACCCGCTGATCCAGCAGCGAGCGCAGCAGCGCGACCGCGAGTCCGGCGGCGAGTCCGACGAGCCCGCCGAACACGAGCATCAGTCGTGTATTGGGTGCAATCGGCGTGGTGGGCACCTGCGCGGCCTGCAGCGTGACGATGTGGACCGTATAAGAGGTCTCCTGCTCGCGAAGCTCGAGGGTGTCGGAGACCACGGCGGAGAAGCTGTCGGCGATGCCGTTCGCGATGCGTGCGGCCTGTCCTGGATTGGTGTCGCTGACCCGGATCGAGAGGATCGCGCTGTTGAGCTGGGCAGAGGCGTCGGCGGCGGCCGCGAGCTCGGCCCGGTCCACGTCGAGGCCGAGGTCGTCGATCACGCGGTCGAGCACGATCGAGCTCGTCACGACGTCGCGGTAGGTCTGCACGACCTGGTTGGCGTAGCTCGTGGCGAGCGCGCGCTCGGTGGGGCTCGCGGTCTCGCCCAGCTGCACGGTGACCATGACCTCGGTGGTGGCCTGGTAGCGCTGCGGCGTGAGCATGGCGATCAGGGCGCCGACCGACACTCCGATCACGGCACCGGCCAGGATGATGACGAGCTGGCGGCGCAGGATCCGGAGATAGTCCTGGAACTGCATGGTTCTCCCGTGCTCGGTCGTGCGGATCGGGGGTATCGTCTCCTGAGACTACCCACTCCCCGAAGGGCAGCATGACGGCACTCCGCGATCTCTTCCCCGATGGTCCGCGCTCGGATCACCGCGCGGACGTCGTGCTCGACGACACCCACACCCGGTGGCGTCTGCGCGAGATGATCGGCGAACCGCGCCGCTCCGAGCCCGCACGGGCGCCGCTCGCGGACACCAGGGAGCTCGCGCGCATGGCGGAGGCCGCCGCGCGCACGGCCGTGCCGTTCACGGCG
>NZ_SSDO01000063.1:0-2988 GCF_004794395.1 Microbacterium sp. K41
AGGTTCCTGCTCGCTCGCCGGCGGCGCGACCTGCGTGGAGTCGTCCTCCGGAGCCGGGGCCGGGGCCGGAGCCGGAGCCGGGGCGGGTGCGGGAGCCACGGCCTGACCCGACGGGGTGTCTTCCCGCACGAGGTGTGCGTCGAAGCTCACATTGGGGGTCGCGTGGTAGTTGGCCAGCACCTGCACCGCGATGGTGTTCTCGCCCTCGTGGAGAAGGTTCACCGGGATCGAGAACGACACCGGGTTCGAGCGGGCGGAGGTGGTCGACGGCGCGGCGGTGGCGTAGCTCTTCGCCGTGATGTCGCCCGTCGGCGCGTTCTTGCGCCCGACCTCGGTGCCGTTGATCCACACCACGATGCCGTCGTCGGCCCAGGTGTTGAGCCACGACCACTCGGGGAGGTCCGAGGTGAGCGTGAAGCTCTTGGTGAAGAAGGTCGACAGCGGGCGGTCGGTCGACGACGGGATCTTCGTCGCGACGCGTCCGACCCGCGAACCGGCGCCGAACGGAGCCTTCGCGGTGTCCCACGACGACGAGCCGGTCTGCCAGTCCGACGAGGGCGCCGTGGTCGACCGGTAGTACGACCACTCCGACCCCCTCTCGATCACGGAGGCGATGGCATTCGACGCCGCGTCTGCGGCGGAGGCCGAGGAGGGTGCCGCGATGGCACCGGAGCCGATCACCGCGACGGCGGCGAGAGAGGCGAGCAGGGTAGAGCGGACAGGGTGAATCGAATTACGTAGTGATCTCATCATTTCGAAGGGTCAGGAAGACCGCCCGGATCTCTCGGGACGTCACCGGGTTCTTCTGGTTCGGATGCGGGCCGAGCTTTCCCCCTCGATGCATCCTGCGAACAGATAGCGGTGTCCACCCTATGCGACAGAATGTAACGCGTTACCCATATTCCAGAGCGATACGATCCCGACGGCCGCGGGAGAGCCGACGAACGGCCCTCCCGCGGCACACCCTCACACCAGCAGATTCGCGGTGTCGACCACGCGGTCGCCCGCGTCGGGGAAGGCCGTGCGAGTCACCCCGGCCTCGACGTTCCCGGTGTGCAGCAGCGTCGACTCGGCACCGAACGCGTCGGCCCCCAGCTCGAGGCTGCCGCCCTCGAACCGGTTCCCGACCGCGCGGTAGTGCGTCGCGCCCGAGGTGAGGGAGACGTGGTTCGTGCCGCCGTCGCCGCGGAAGGTGCTGTCGCTCAGGGTCACGTGCAGCTCGCCCGCGCCCGTCCGCCCGATCCCCGTGCCGCCCTTCGCCGCGACGTCCGCACCCGCGAACTCCAGCGTCTGCCGCTCGCCCCTGGCCGCCGCGATCCGCACGTTGCGCAGGGTCGCGCCCTCGAACCGCAGCCGCTCGGACGACGACGCGAGGGGCGCGGAGTCCTCCGCGGCGGTGAGGGTCGAGCCGCGGAACGTCACGGCGCCCGCCCCGCCGATCTTCACGCCGCCGACGTTCGTGAGCACGGTGTCGACGAAGGTGACCGGGGTCGTGACCGTCGCGTTGGTGAGGTCGCCCGGAGCGACGAACGTGATGTGCGAGTCGGCGATCACGGTCGGGCGGGCGGAGTTGTCCGACGCCTGCGTGATGATCAGGGTGTCCGACGCGGTGCACCCGCGCAGCTGCGCGCCGTCGGCGTTGATCCACAGCATGCCGGAGCCCGACAGCGACGGCTTGCCGATCACCTGCACGTCCTCCAGCGTGAGGTCGGTGATGCGCACGCGCGCCACGAACCACGAGCACACGTGCTTGCGCACCGTGATGCGCTTGGCGGCCGAGCCCCACGCAGCACCCGAGTTCGCGAACGTCATCAGGCCGGAGTTGCCCGTGTAGGTCAGGTCGTGCTCGTACTGCCCGTGCGTCACGAACGGGCCCTGGTCGTCGCCGTCGCCGTGGCAGTTCTCCACCAGGCAGTAGGCGCTCGCCGTGAAGTCGTTGAGGTGCCGCGCGTTCGCGGTGTGGCAGTTGGCGACGTACCCGTACAGGCAGTAGATCTGCTGCGTCAGGTAGCCCGCGCCACCCCACGTGACGGAGGTCGGGTTCTTCAGCGTGCAGCTCTCGGTGCTGAAGTACGTGTTCCAGCGACGCTGGATGAGCGGCCAGAACGTGGCGGTGCCGTCGATGTGGTCGACGTCGCAGCGCACCGCGTACTCGAACGCCAGCGGGTGCGAGCCGGTGTACTCGTCGGTCCCTCCGCCCAGGAACTTCAGGTTCGACACCGTGATGTCCTGCACGGGCTTCACGTGCCGCCACGTCATGGTGCGGTCCTTGCCGAGCGGCCAGCCGTTCTTGTAGTTCACGCGGATATGCGTGCCGTCCACGATCTGGGTCACCTGCACGAGCCGCTGCAATTCGCGCTCCCAGCGACCCGAGAGCGCGTTCACCTCGGCCGCGTACCACTCGCCGACCGCGAAGAACGAGGAGTCGGCGACCGGGAAGACGTCGGCGAGGTCGGGCACGTTCTCGCCGAGCCGCGCCTCCTGCACCGCCTCGGTCACCTCGCCGCGGAAGAACATAACCGCGGCGAACGGGTCGTCCTTGCCGGCGTTCTCGATGCCCTGCGTGGTCATGAGGTGGTGGTGGAAGTCGAACGCCAGGTTGGAACGGGTGAACCGGTGCCGGCGCACGAAGTTGAGGTCGGAGTACGCCTCGATGCGGCGGACGCTCGCGTCGCCCACCAGCGCGTCCAGCGCGTCGTCGGCCGGGACGGAGGCGTCCATGATCCCGAACACCCGGAAGTCCACCGTGCCCTGGTGCACCAGCACCCAGACGCCGCCCTTGGGCCCCGCGAGCACCGTGCCGCCGTTGGCGGCAGGGCCGTCCTTCTTCACGAAGCGGTACAGGCCGGCGCCGCCGTCGCCCGGAGCCGCATAGCCGCTCGTGCGCACCAGGTCGCCGTCCTTGCCCTTGCGAGCCGCGAGCGCCGCAGCCGTGCCGGCGTTCGCCACGGTCTTCGAGCCCGACGAGTCCTGCGGCGCCACGGGGCC
>NZ_SSDO01000064.1:0-6794 GCF_004794395.1 Microbacterium sp. K41
CCAGTGCTTCGCCATGACGCCGCCCTTCGTCGATGCCTCCATCATGCTCCCGCCGGGACGGTCAGGCGCTGAGACGACGCATTCCGATTCACGGTCTACTCGTGAGAACTCGGCATGCCGCACGGATCGGTCGACACGGTCCCGTTCGCCCAGATCCACCCGTTCTCCGGCCAAGATTCGAGATCGGACGCGTCCTCGCTCTCGAAGTCTGCACCGAAGCTCCCTTCGACCAGCTCCCCCTCGGCGTCCCGCGCCTCGTAGTCCACCGTCACGCCGATCTCCGAAAGCTCCGCCCCGGCGTACTCGTGACGCTCCACGACCCACTCCTCGGGGAGCCCGTCAGGTGTTACTTCCGCCCCAGGAGCAACAGGGAGGCGCCCCCTCGCATCGATCACCAGCTCCGCGTCGTCGGCTGACACCGTCCCGTAGTACACACGCACGCGGACGATCTCGGCGCTGGGCGCACACCAGCTCAAGATCGGAGTTCCGCCGCGCACCGCAAGCGAGAGTGGTTGGTCCTCCGGCACCCCGGGAAGAAACGCGCAGGCCGAGAGGACAAGCGAACTCGCGAGCACCACGGCCCCTACCGCCAGGGGCCGACAGAGGAATCGCTTCAGCATGAGTGGTTCCCGCTTCACCCCGGCCGCGCGGACGCGGATCGTGACCTCGCCCTCGCGCGGCGCCGCGGTCTCGTACTCCTCGAACTCCCACGACTCCGGAGACCCCGCCGCCGTCGCCACCCAGTGCTTCGCCATGACGCCGCCCTTCGTCGATGCCTCCGTCATGCTCCCGCCGGGGCCGTCGGTCATGACCGCTCTCCGCTGATCTCCAGGTCTGTGCGGTGGTCGCGGAAAGCCTGGACGATGCTGTCGGGTATCACGATGCCCGCGATGCCCGTCCGGGCATGCAACCCGATTCGCACACGGCGGGCGCCGCGCCGCATCGCCTCGTGGAGCGCGGCCTCCAGGCGGCGCTGACGTTCGATGGTGTCCATCCCCTCGATGTCGACGGTCGCGCCATCGTCGCCCGCTGACCAGCTCACGGTCACGCGATCCGGCGGCGGATCGCCCTCTCGTCGCGGGTCGCTCTCGGCGTGCTCGACCTCGGCCCAGAGTTCGAACGAGCGGCCGCATCGCGCCAGCCAGTCCCCCGAGAACACCGCCGTGGATGGCTCACCCGCCGCGCCGAACCACAGCGCGACGTCGACCTGAACGGACGGTTCGCGGGCGAGCGCGCCCAGGATCGGCTCGCCGCTGGAGGAGACGGCGTCGAGCGCAATCCCGACATCAGCGTGCGCACCGCTGGTCGGAACGTCCGCGCTGAAGCTCATGACGCCATCGCGTCCCCGCGGGCGCCACCCGAGATCGAGGCGAGACACGACATCCATCGACACCGCTCCCGGAGTCGCGAAACCGAAAAGCGTGCAACTCAGCGCGAGACCCTGCGCGTCGTGCCCTCGCTCCGCCGTCACGGCGACTCCTTCGCGACGTCTCGGGCCAGGACGATGACGAGGAAGTCCACCGCGAAGAGGCCGGCGAGGAGAAGCAGCGTCATACCCGGATAGGGCGGGAGCGGCCGCCAGAACAACAGAAGTGAATACAGAAGGGCCTGGATCACGGTGAAGATCGCGGAAACAGTCACGGCCGTTCTCGCCCCACTTCGCGAGCGAGCGATGAAGACCATCGGAATGCAGGTTGCAGAAGACAGCACGATGATCACCGCCAGTCCGAAACCGATGCGGTTCAGGATGTCCTCCGGAGAGGACAGCAACGGCCCGCCGCCGAACCACCCCAGCCACGTCACGAAGATCGACGCCATCTGGACCGCGGTCGTCCCTGCAATGGCGAGCAGAAACGGCATGGCACGTCTCATGCTCATTCCTCCTCTCCCCGCAGAACCGACTGATGGGCGGCGCTGGCGGACATCAAGCCTGACCTCCTGAACACGATCTTGCGGTCAGCGACCAAGAGCACGAAGAACCCGAGCGAGGCGATCACTCCCGCAGCTATCGGGAAACCGTTGGCCTGCGCGAGCAAGAACCAGGTGCACAGAGCCACCAGGAACCCCGAGATCACGGCGGCGAGAACTCTTCCCCACCATCGCGCACTCGTCCTGCGCGCAATGACTGCCGGTAGAGCTGCGATGAGAAGCACCACGAAGAACGCGACGCTCGATCTGAGCGCATCCTCTCCTGCTTCAGCCCCTCCTCGCTCACGAAGCAATGGCGCGAGAAAGACGAGCCGGTAGAGGAACCCCAGAAAGAGCGCTAGACCGGCACAGACGAGCACCACCGCGATCGGGTACCGAAGACGCTGGACGCCACTCTCGTCCTTCACTCTGCACCGTCCTCCCCGATCACCGGCTCGAACCTCCCACGGTTCCCCGCGCCGCACTCAGAATCCGCGCATTCCGACATCAACGGTCTCCATCTTTTCTCTGCACACCATGCACAAGCGTGACCGCCACGATGCTGAGCGCACTTCCGGCTATCGATGCCACAGCGACGAAGGCAAGGACGACCGGGAAGGACCAGACGAACACGAAGCTGAGGAGGGAAAAGGCCGTTGGTCCCACGGCGACCGATACCGGCCACAGGTGGGAGCGAGCACGTCGCGGAATCATCGCGAGCAGGCTCAACGCTGTCGGAAAGATGAGTCCGAAAATCGCGCTCACGATGATCGAGCTCAGAACGTGTCCCGCGTTCCCATCAGCATGGATGGAACCCCCGGTGAAGGGGAACGAGTACAGGCCGTACATCAACCCCAAGACCGCTCCCACGATCGTGTTCGACGTCCCGACCGCAACGGCGCATGCGCGCCATCGCACCGAGTAGCTGGTGCCCAACGTGGTCATCACCCCCTTCGTCCTTGCCTCCCCCCATGCTCCCGAAGTCTTCATTCGCGAGCACTCGCCATGCCGCACGGATCCTCCGAAACGGTCCCGTCCGCTCCGATCCACGACCCGTCGGGCCATGATTCGAGCGTCGCCTCATCGAGATCGAACTCTGCGATGAAGTTGCCTGTCGAGGTCCGCCCCTCGTCGTCGGTCGTCCTGTACACGATGGTGATGGTGACTTCCGCGAGCTGGCCGCCGGTGTACTCGTTGATCTCGACATCCCAGCTCTTCGGTAAGGCCGCTGGAAGAATCTCGCTGCCACGACGGAACGTCTCCGTGCCGCGCCCATCGACGACGAGTTGGCCGTCTCCTACGGAACCTGCTCCGTAGTACATCCGCACCCGAACGATCTCCGCGTCGCCATCACACCAGGCGATGACCGGTTCCCCGTTGCGCGCGCTGAAAGACAGCGGCGGATACAGTCCAGCGGGTTCCGGAAGGAAGGAGCAGGAGGCCAGCGCGAGAGTGGCCACGACCGTCACCGACACCGCCGTCCACAGGCGTAAGGCGAGGTTTGCCATGAGCCCTCTTCGTCGTCGCTTCATCGCGCTCCGCCGGTTCTGGAGGCTTCGGCACTCCCCCGCGCGCGAAAACGGCGAAAAGGCCGAGGTAGGGCTCGACGTCATGCCACGGACGCGCCGGGCCCTCGGCGGAGTCGCGGATGCGAACATCACCCTGACCTCCTGAACACCACCTCGGGGTCAGGGTTTGATTCGCGGTCAACGCCCGGTGCGAAGTACCAGAGCTCAACCGCGCCTTGTTCGCTCTCAAAAGCGAAGAGGGCGGGCATCGCGTTGCAGGGCGGATTCAGGCTGAACGCGATAGCGCTGGCGCCGTATCCGGCGGACCATTGGCCGGTCAGGGAAGGGAACGATGGACCGGTGTCTGGCGCGGCGTCACACCACATCGATGCCGGCCAATCCACCGCGCTCACGGCTCCGCCCTCATGCAGCTCGAACTCCGCCGATCCGGACGTCGCCGTCCACACGCCGATCAGGTCGCCCTCGGACACCTCCACAAAGGGCACGGCGCCACCTGAACATCCGGCACACGCGACGACGGCGAGCCCCAGAACCGCAGCCGCGTGAAGCGGCCTCACCGCACGAGTTGAGCGCCACGAACGAGGCAGACGGAGGTTGAGCGGGGAGGCCACAGCGGCACGCTATGGGCAGTCAAGCCGGTGGGTCTACATCCCCGGAGTGGAAATACTCGGCTGTAAGGTATTGCCGCCTCGTGCAATGCAGGGGTCCGACCGGCCTTTCTTCGCGTCGAGAGCACCGCCGCTCACTCGGTGTCCATGCCGCAGGGCTCGTCGCTCACCTCCCCGGAGTGATACACGTACGCACCCTCCACGAGTGAATCGATCGCGACGTTCTTGAACGACATCTCCGCGCGGTGGTCCGGCCCGGAAAGGATGACGTACACGGTGACAGGTCCTTCCAGACTCGACACCGGGTACTCGCGGCTGCTGGTCACAGAGAAGTCAGGGAAGGTGTCGGGAAGGATCGGCTCACCGGAGGGCACAGCGACGGCCCGCCCCTCGTCGGCGGTCGCGGAGAAGAGCACCACCTCGTCCTCTGATCCCCACTCTTCGCGCACGGCCGTGGAGATGTAATCGATGGCCCACGCCTCATCGAGGCACTGCGCCCACGCGAACCGGTCGTCGACGACCGTGAGGGCGACCGGCTCCAGGAAGACGGGTCGCGACGGCACGCATCCCGACAGGGCCGCGGCACCCATCAACCCCAGTGCGACCGCGGCGACCCGGATCACCGCCCTCTTCAGCATGACGAGTACCGTCCTTCGCGGGCGGGCCCGAGCGGGGGGGAAGTCACAGCGGCACGCTAGGGGCAGTGAAGCCGGTGGGTCTACACCCCCGGAGCGGAAATACTCGGCCGTAAGGTATTGCCGGCTCGTGCAATGGACAGGGCCTCGACCCGCGGAGCACTCGCGATCGGCGACAGGCCGAGCTCGCTCTGCAGCTTCCGTCGCGCCCGGCTGAGGGTCGTCCAGACGGTTCCCTGGCTGCACCGCAGAAGCTCAGCGATCTCGCCGGCGGCCAACCGGTCCCAGTACGCGAGAATCACGATCCGACGCTCTCGCGGCGTCAGCACCGTGTCGATCGCTCGACGCACCGCGAGCGCGTCGAGCAGGTCGCCCTGCGGCGCCCGGTGCCCGGTGCGGACGGCGTCGATCGCTCTCGCATGGGCTCGCTCACTCCGGTCGCGATCCTTGAGCTTGTTGTCGCATGCCCGCAGCAACCACACCAATCCGAGCGGGCACGCCGGATCCAGCTTGCGCCAGGCGAGGAGGAACACGTCGGCGACCACCTCGGCCACCTCCGCGTCATCGTCGAGCGTGCACTCCACATGTCGTTGCACGGCGGCCCAGTGCTGGGCGTAGATCGCGGTGAACACGCGCTCGCGCTCGGCGGCACGCTCCTCCGCGCGACGGCTCACGGGGCACCCCCGCCGGCACCGGACACCGGGCGCTCAACGCCCTCCTCCCCCGACACCAGCGCTCAGAGGTAGCAGCGGATGTTGTTCGCCGAGCCGTAGACGTTGGCGGAGCCGTTCGCGTACGCCGTCGCGAGGACGGTGCTGCCGTTGCGGGCCTGGGCGTAGCCGGAGGTGCGCGCGTTGGCGATCGACCGGGTCACGAAGGTCGAGGGGATCGCGATGCTGCCGCAACTCCCCCAGCTGAGGATGCTGCCGGAGAGGTTGTACGCGGTGTACGCGCAGATGCGACCTGTGGAGCAGCTGCCCACGGACCGGGCGCTCAGCCCGGACGAGCCGGAAGCCGCCACGAACTCCATGTCGAGCTCGGGCCAGACGATGTGACCCGGCGCAACCAGCTCGCCGCCCGGAACCTCCTCGAGCAGCTGCGCCGCCTGCGGATCGACCGCATCCGGGTTCGCCGCCGCTGATGCCGCGGTAGGCACCCCGGTCAGCACCAGCACCAGGCCCACCAGGGTTGCCATCGTCGCGCGCGTACGCCTCATTCGATCATCTCCTCGTCGAGATCCCACATGCGGTAGTCCGTGATCGAGCCAGGGGCCACGATCCCGTCGTCCACGAGCACCGTGCGCTCCACGCCCACGATGCGCCCGCTGTCGAGCGACACCAGCACGTCGTCGCTGACGGCACCGTCGGCGGCGATCACCCGGATGCCCGCGACCGGACGACCGAGCCGATCCGTCGTCGCGCCCAGCGCCTGCGCACCGCCCGAGTCCTCGATGAGCGCGAGCAGCTCGGCGTGCTGCGCGTTCGTCAGCGTCCACTGCCCGAAGACGGAGGTGACCGCCGTCACCACGTCGAACGCACTCGGCTCCTTCGGAAGCCCGAACGCCTCCAGCAGCGCCCGCACGTCGGCGGGCGTCTCTCCCGGCACCGCGACGACGGGCGTCACGAACTCGCCGGGTGCGTACGTGACGCGCGACGCCACCTCACCCGTGCTCACGACCTCGGCCTCCTGGTTGGCGACCGCGTCGCCCGGGTCGTAGGCGACACCGTTGATCGCGATCGCCTCTCCCGACAGGTCGTCGCTCCACTGGAACGTCGACAGCTGCGGCACGATCTCGGCCCGCCCGGCGTCGACGTCGACGGAGAACGACCACGATGCGGCGCGCACGGAGCGCTCAGGCGTCTCCGGCTCGTGGAACACGCCGAGGTCGGTGTCGGCCGTCGCCACGGTCTCGGCGAGTGAGGCGGATCCGTCGAACGCGAGCGGGGTGGGTGTGCCCGCAACGGCCGCGCCCTGCGGCAGCAGCACCCCGAACGCGAGAGCAGCCGACGCCGCGACGGCGGTGAGTCCTGCCGCCCACCCGACTCGGCGCGCCCGGCGACGCTGCGGCTCCCGCGAACTGCGCAGGATGCGGTCGCGCGTCGCGATCGCCCGCG
>NZ_SSDO01000065.1:0-3489 GCF_004794395.1 Microbacterium sp. K41
GCCCGCGGCCTTCGCGGCGGCGCTGCGGGAGACCGCGACGCCGGAGGTGCCGGAGGTGCCGGCGGACCCGGAGCCGGGACCGTCCACCGTGCTGGTGCTCGGGCAGTACCTGTCGGCGCTCGCGCTGCAGACACCGGCGCAGGAGATCGCGCTGCAGCAGAGCCTGGTCGACCGGGCGGCCGCGTGGGAGCCGGAGCGCATCGTGTTCAAGCCCCATCCGGCGGCGCCGCCCCTGCTCGCCGATGCCGTCCGTGCCAGGGCGCAGTCGCTCGGCATGGCGTTCGAGGAGCACCGCGGCACGGGGCCCGCGGAGCTGGCGGCCGAACGCCTCGATGCGCGGGCCGTGGTCGCGGCGTTCTCCACCGCGCTGCCGACCGTGCACACGGTGTTCGGCCGCGACATCGGTGCCGCCGGGACCGCGGACCTGCTCGGCACGCTCGCGCCGTTCGAGAACAGCAACCGCATCCCGCTCACGATCGTCGACGCCCTCACCCGCACCGACGCCGCGCGGCCGGAGCCGCCCGAGCTGCAGCGCCTCGTCGACGCGGTCGGCTATGCCATGCAGCCGCTCGTCGCCGAGCACCTGCGAGAGCGCGCGGAGGAGTTCCTGCGCGACCTCGACGACGACGAGCGCCGCCGGTACTTCTCGGCGGAACGCCTCACGCAGCTGCGGTTGCCCGGCGCCGCGCCCGCGACCCTGCGACAGCGCCTGCGGCACCCCGCGGGCGGCATCGGGCGGATCGAGGAGTGGCGGCTGACGGCGATCGGGGCACGGCGTCGCGCCGGTCGCGCGTGGCGGGAGATCCGGGGAGGATGACGAGCATGCAGCAGACAGACGAGGGAGCGCCGCGGACGGTGGCGATCATCCCGGCGCGCGGCGGGTCGAAGCAGATCCCGCGCAAGAACCTGGAGCGCGTGGGCGGGGTGCCGCTCGTGGCCAGGGCCGTGCACGCGGCAACGGCCGCCGCGGGCATCGACGCGGTCGTGGTCTCCACCGACGACGACGAGATCGCGGCGGTCGCGGAGACCGCGGGCGCGCGCATCGTCCGGCGCCCCGCGGAGCTGTCGGGCGACACCGCGTCGTCCGAGGCGGCGATCCTCCACGCGCTCGACGAGCTCGAGCGCCGGGGAGAGTCGTTCGCGGTCGTCGCGTTCGTGCAGGCCACGTCGCCCTTCGTGCCGAGCGTGGAGCTGTCCGCCGCCGTCGAGGCCGTGCGGGAGGGCACGGCCGACAGCGCGTTCGCGGCCGTCGAGACGTACGGCTTCCTGTGGCGCACCGGGCCCGACGGGGAGGCGGAGGCGCTCAACCACGACGCGAGCCACCGTCCACGGCGCCAGGACCGTGAGCCGCATCACCTCGAGACCGGGGCGTTCTACGTGTTCCGGGCGGACGGGTTCCGCCGCAGCCGGCACCGCTTCTTCGGCCGCACCCGCATCATCGCGGTGCCCGAGTGGAGCGCGATCGAGATCGACGACGCGGAGCAGCTCGCGGCGGCGCGGGCCCTGGCGGCCCTGCGTGAGACTCCCGCGCGGATCCCGGTGCGCGCGGTGGTCACCGACTTCGACGGCGTCCACACCGACGACACCGCGATCGTCGACGCCGACGGAGGGGAGCGGGTACGGGTGACCCGGGAGGACGGCATGGGCGTCGCGCTGCTGCGCCGCGCCGGCGTGCCGATGCTGATCCTCTCCACCGAGGTCAACCCGGTCGTGCGGGCGAGGGCCGACAAGCTGCGCGTCCCCGTGCTGCACGGCATCGACGACAAGGAGGACGCGCTGCGGCGGTGGGCGCAGGAGCAGGGCATGCCGCTCGCCGACATCGCGTACCTCGGCAACGACGTGAACGACCTCCCGGCGATGCGCATCGTCGGGTGGCCGGTCGCCGTCGCCGACGCGCATCCCCTCGTGCGGGCCGAGGCCAGGGTCGTGCTGCACCGCCGCGGGGGAGACGGTGCGGTCAGGGAGCTCGTCGAACGCGTGTTGTCGAGCTGACCGCCCCCGGTAACCCTCCGGTCGAGGGCCGTTCACCCGCGGCGCGTACTCAGGAAGGACGGCGGCAACCCGCTCGACGACCGGAGGAACCATGACTGTCAGCATCGGCTCGCGTGTGATCGGCGGCGGCCGTCCGGCCTACGTCATCGCGGAGATCGGCCTCAACCACAACGGCGACGTGGACATCGCCAAGCGACTGATCGACGTCGCGGCGCGGGCGGGGGCCGACGCGGTCAAGTTCCAGAAGCGCAGCCCCGAGATCTCCACGCCGGAGCACATGCGCGATGTACCGCGGGAGACGCCGTGGGGTGTCATGAGCTATCTCGACTACCGGCGCCGGGTCGAGTTCGGCCGCGACGAATACGTCGAGATCGGCGACCACGCCACGCTGCTCGGGCTGGACTGGTTCGCGTCGCCGTGGGACGTGCCGAGCGTGGCGTTCCTGGAGGAACTGAACGTCGTGGCGCACAAGGTCGCCTCCGCGAGCCTGACCGACACCCAGCTGCTGACCGCGCTGCGCGAGACGGGCAAGCCCGTGATCCTCTCCACCGGCATGTCCACGATCGAGCAGATCGACCGCGCCCTCGACACCCTCGGCACCGACCGGGTCGTGCTGATGCACGCGACCTCGACGTATCCGCTGGAGCCGGAGGAGGCGAACCTGCGGGTCATCGCGACCCTCCGCGACCGCTACCCGGGCATCCCCGTCGGATACTCGGGCCACGAGCGCGGCCTGCAGATCTCGCTCGCCGCGGTCGCGATGGGCGCCGTCGCGGTCGAACGGCACATCACGCTCGACCGGACGATGTGGGGCTCCGACCACGCCGCGTCGCTGGAGCCGACCGGACTCGAGCACCTGGTGCGCGACATCCGGGTGATCGAGCGGGCGGTGGGCGACGGCGTGAAGCGCGTGTTCGACAGCGAGCGCGCCCCCATGGCCAAGCTGCGTCGCGTGCCGGCATGACCGACGCCTCCGGGCTGCGGGTGGTCGCGGTCGCCGATGCCGACTCGTTCGTGAAGTGGTCTGCCTCGCTGCTCGGCGCGGTGCCCGGTCTGCGCCCGCAGCTGCTGCTGGTGCGCACGCCCCTCACGGTGAGCGCGGAGCAGGAGCGCGCGGCGCGGGAGGGCACCGGGGTCGCGGCGACCGATGTCACCCGGCTCGACCTCGCGCACGTCGCGGCGTGGCTGGACCGGCAGCGGCCCGACGCCGTGCTGCTCGCCGGTCGCGGGCCGTTCGTGCGGCTGCTCGGACGCGTGATCGACTCGCTCGTTCACCGGCCCGTCGTCGTGTCGGGGCTGCCCGGTATGGCGATCCCGGCGCAGCGCGGGGCCCTGGAGTACCGGCGTCACACCGACCTGCTGATCGTGCACTCCCACCGCGAGGTCAGGGCGTTCGCCGAGCTGGGGGAACGGATCGGGGTGCCGGTGCCGCTGGCGCTCGCGACCCTGCCGTTCGCACGGGGCCCGCACGGCGGCCGGAGGCGGGCGGAGCGTGCC
>NZ_SSDO01000007.1:0-670 GCF_004794395.1 Microbacterium sp. K41
ACCGCGGCTCCCGCGGCTCCCGGCGCGACCGCGAACCCGTACGCCACCGCCCCGTCCGCGGCCCCGGACGGCACCCCCTACCCGCCCGCGTACCCCACGGCCGTCACGCCGGGAGGCCCCGGGTACCCGCAGTTCCCGGTCGGCGCCCCGCCCCGCACCGCCGCCGACCGTGGCAGCTCGCTCGGCCGGGTGGCGTTCATCGTCGCGGTCGTGGTGTTCGCCCTCGACCTGCTCCTGATCCTCGGGCGCCCGTTCCTCTACATGGGCGACCGCGGCTACTCGCTGATCGGATTCGTCGAGGGCGCGTCGTCCGTCGTCGGCTTCCTGGGTTACGCGGTCGCGCTCGTGCTGGGCATCGTCGCCGCGCGCCGCCCCGGCTCCCGGCTGTTCGCGGGGATCGCGATCGGCATCTCCGGCGCCGGACTGCTCGGGATCGTCACCGTCTGGCTGGCCTCGATGTTCTACCGCTTCGTCTGATCGACGCCGAGGGTCCCGCTCACCGGCCGTCCCGCACGCGCTCGTACACCGCGACCATGGCGGCGGTGCGCGACGACTGGCGGAACGCCTCGGCGACCGCCGGAACGGGGGACGGAGCGGCGCCCGCGGCGATGTCGGCGGCGGTCTCCTCGATCTCTCGCAGCGGGCGCAGCGCGCGGTGGACCGCGAGGTA
>NZ_SSDO01000066.1:0-297 GCF_004794395.1 Microbacterium sp. K41
CCGCACCGGGACCGCCACCGGCGCCACCCGGACGACCGGGACCGCCCGTGCGCTGCTGGAACGGAGCACCGGGACGACCGCCCTGGCCCCCACGAGGCGCACCCGGACGGGGCGAACCCGGACGGGGCGCTCCGGGACGAGGAGCCCCGGGACGCGGCGCCTGCGGACGCGGGATGTTGCCGGGGGTCGGCCGCTGTCCCATGCCCTGCGCCGAGGCGAAGGGGTTGTTGCCGGGACGGGGACCGGCGGGGCGCTGCCCCATGCCCTGCGCCGACGAGAAGGGGTTGTTGCCGGGGC
>NZ_SSDO01000067.1:0-831 GCF_004794395.1 Microbacterium sp. K41
GGGCGTGGCGGGGATCCTGCTGCAGTCGCTCGCCCGCAACGCGCTCGCCTCGCCCGACACGCTGGGGGTGACCGCGGGAGCGTACCTCGCGGTCACGGCGCTCGCCGCGTTCGGGATCGCCGTGCCCGTGTGGGCGTCCGGGGCGGTGGCGTTCGCGGGCGGGCTCGTGGCGGCCGGGATCGTGCTCGGGCTCGCGGGCGGTGCCGGCTCGTCCACCACGCGCCTCATCCTCGCCGGCACGGCCCTGGCGCTGGCCTTCCAGGCGGGCACCTCGACCCTGCTGATCCTGTTCGACGAGGAGACCACCGGGCTGCTCGCGTGGGGGAGCGGGAGCCTGTCGCAGCTCGGGCTGACCGCGTTCCTCCAGGCGGCCCCGGTCGTGGTGGTCGTCACCGTGCTGGCCCTGGTGCTCGCCCGACGCCTCGACATCCTGGCGCTCGGCGACGACACGGCCTCGTCGCTCGGGGTGCCGATCCGTTCCACGCGGGCGATCGGCATCCTCCTCGCGGTCACGCTGACGGCCGTGTCGGTCACGCTCGCGGGACCGATGGGCTTCGTCGGACTGTGCGCGCCGGTGCTCGCGCGGCTGCTGTCCCGCGTGGTGCCCAGCCTGAACCGGCACCTGCTGCTGATCCCGGCCGCGGGGCTGCTCGGCGCGATCGTGGTGATCCTGGCCGACGCCCTGCTGCGGGCGCTGATCGGCGCCGAGGCCGCGATCCTCATCCCGACGGGGGTCGCGACGACGCTGCTGGGCGCGATCGTGCTGGTGCTCATGGCCCGACGGCTGCGCGACGTCGAGCGGCGGATCGAGGCGCTTGAGGCCGTCGAGAC
>NZ_SSDO01000068.1:0-865 GCF_004794395.1 Microbacterium sp. K41
CGCCGAGGGCGGCCCGCGCCCGTGGTGTGTCGAGCTTCTCCAGCGCGCGCATCGCGCGGTGACGACGCGCGGCCTCGGCGTCGTGCAGTCCTCGCTCCAGCGTCGGCACGGCGTCGTCCCCGGCCCGCGCGACCGCCCACAGCAGGGCCCCGGCGGTGTTGAGGTCGTCCTCCCGCAGCAGCGCCGCGACGAGGACGGCCGTGGACGCGTGGTCGGCGTCCGCGGTGAGGGCGAGCGTCTGCCGCGCGGACGCGTCCGGCGCCTCCAGGCCCCGCAGGAGCTCCACCATGCGCAGGGCGTCGGACCAGTCCCGCGGCTCGCCCGACCGCACCTGTTCGAGGCGCTCCGCCAGCTCGGTGAGCACCGCGAGCCGCGCGCGCGTGCGATGCAGGAGCCGCTCGATCGTGTCGGACGGCGCGCGGGCGTCGTCCGCGAGAGCTGCGGGGATGTCCGCGAGCGGGAGGCCGAGCGAGCGCAGGTTCTCGATGTGGAACAGCCGGCGAAGATCCGCGTCCGAGTAGTCCCGGTACCCGCCCGCGGTGCGTTCGCTGGGCGACAGCAGGCCGATGCGGTCGTAGTGCCGCAGCATGCGCGCGCTGATGCCCGAGCGCGCCGCGACCTCGCCGATCAGCACGCCTCAGCCCTCCGCGGGAGCGGGAGACGCCTGCAGCGCCACGATCCGCTGCGCCTCTCGGATCGCCGCGCCGAAGTCGTCGTCGGGGTCGTCGATCAGTCGCGCGGTCGCCAGGGCATGCGCGCGCACGGCGGGGTCGGCGTCGTGTGCGGCAGCGGCGGCCACGGCGGCCCCCACGTCGTCGAGCATCGCGATGGCCCGACTGAGGCTGCGCTGCAGCTCCCGGTCGCC
>NZ_SSDO01000069.1:0-624 GCF_004794395.1 Microbacterium sp. K41
CATCGCGGCGCCCGCGGTGGTCCGCGGCGACTGGACCTCGCGGTCGGGATTCGCGGCAGGTGCCGCGCTGGCTCCCGCGACGGCCGTGTTCTGCGCGAACGACCAGATGGCCCTCGGTCTGCTGCGGGCCCTGGCGGAGTCCGGGCGCCGTGTGCCCGCGGACGTGAGCGTGGTGGGGTTCGACGACGTGCCGGATGCCGCGGACTACCTGCCGCCCCTCACCACCATCCGCCAGGACTTCTCCGCTCTCGCACAGCGGGCGGTGGGGGCCCTCGTCGCGGCGATCGAGGGAGCGGACCCGGCGGCGGACGGCGACCGTGCGATCGTGCCCACCCGGCTGCTCGTGCGCGACAGCACCGCGCACCGCTGAGGTCAGCCGGACGGCAGCAGCTCCTCCGCGTCGAACGCGGTCGTCGACCCGTCCGCCCACACGACCAGCCACCCGCCCTCCTGCGGGGTGAGCTGCGGCGACGCCGAGGCCACGCCGAGCAGCACCCCCACCGCCACCCAGGCCCCCGGGCGCGCCGGAACGGTGAGCCACGGTGTCGCCGTCCGCGGGGCCAGGGGTGTCACGTCGGACTCGACCCGCACGCCCGAGGCCGCCCCGTCCGTGCCGTGCAGCTC
>NZ_SSDO01000070.1:0-4664 GCF_004794395.1 Microbacterium sp. K41
GAGGCGCAGCAGCCCCCGCTCCGTGCGCGTGGGGGCGGAGAGGTGCAGCGTGGCGGCGGTCATGATGCGGACCCCGGCTCGGCCGCCCCCGCCGCGGACGGCGGCGTCGGCAGGTCGAACAGCTCGGCGCGCACCGACACCCGCCGCACGTCCGGCCCGGTCTGGCCGCGGTACCGCTCGATCGCCGACTGGATGACGGCCTCCAGCTCCGAGCGCAGGGCGAGTGCCTGGGCGGGGGTCACGTCGAGGTGCGTGGTGAGCGTGATGCCCACGTCACCCCACCCGTCGGGAACCTCGGACGCCGGTCGGTTCAGGTACGACATCAGCGTCTCGTGCCGCAGCCGGAAGAACTCGGAGGTCACGATCTGCGCGGCGGCGCGGTTCGCGGGCGAGGTCATGTCGTCCGGGCCCGGCACGTCGATGCGCCCCTTCGGCCGCTCCCACCAGCGCTCCCTGGCGGTGCCGCGGCCCTCGACCTCGCGGATGAGGTCATGCGCCGCGAGGGCGCGGAGGTGATAGCTCGTGGAACCAGAGGTCTCCCCCACGAGCGCGGCGAGGGAACTCGCGGTCTGGGGGCCGCGCGACGCGAGCAGGTCGAAGATCTTCACGCGAAGCGGGTGGGCGAGGGCCTTCAGCGCTCCGGCGTCGAGCGTTCGCACCTGGGTCTGTTCGGTCATGAGTGCAAAGATACCCTTGCAAACAATTCTTTGCAAGAGTTTCTTTGCATCCGGATCCGCTCCCGTCAGCCCACCGCGTCACGCGCCGCCACGAACGCGGCGACGCACTCCTCCACCTGCTCCGGCGTGTGCGCGGCAGACAGCTGCACGCGGATGCGCGCGAGCCCGCGCGGGACGACGGGGAAGCTGAACGCGGTCACGTAGATGCCCCGCTCCTGCATGGCCTGGGCGATCCGCGCCGTCTTCGCCGCATCGCCGAACATCACCGGGACGATCGGGTGCTCCCCCGGCAGCAACTCGAACCCCTCCTCGGTCATCCGGCGCCGGAACAGCGCCGCGTTCTCGCGCAGTCGCGCCCGCAGCTCGGCGGATCCCTCGACGAGGTCGAGCGCCGTCAGGGTTCCCGCCACGATCGCGGGGGCCAGCGTGTTCGAGAACAGGTAGGGGCGCGACCGCTGTCGCAGCAGCGCCACGATGTCGGCGTGGGAGGCCACGTACCCGCCCGAGGCGCCGCCGAGCGCCTTGCCGAACGTGCCGGTGTAGATGTCGACGCGGTCCGACACCCCGCACAGCTCCGGAGTGCCGCGGCCGTGCTCGCCCACGAACCCGACGGCATGGGAATCGTCCACGAACACCAGCGCGTCATACCGCTCGGCGAGGTCGCAGATCTCGGCCAGCGGCGCGATGTAGCCGTCCATCGAGAACACGCCGTCGGTTACGACCACCCGGAACCGGGCATCGGCCGCCGCCCGCAGCTGCTCCTCCAGGTCGGCCATGTCGCGGTTGCGGTAGCGCAGGCGACGCGCCTTGGAGAGCCGGATCCCGTCGATGATCGACGCGTGGTTGAGCTCGTCCGAGATGATCGCGTCCTCCGCCGCGAAGAGCGTCTCGAACACCCCGCCGTTCGCGTCGAAGCACGACGAGTAGAGGATCGCGTCGTCCGTCCCGAGGAAGTCCGCCAGGCGCCGCTCCAGCTCCAGATGCTGCTCCTGGGTGCCGCAGATGAAGCGGACGCTCGCGAGCCCGTATCCCCACTCCTGCAGCGCGGCGGTGGCCGACGCGAGGATCCGGGGGTCGTCCGCGAGGCCGAGGTAGTTGTTGGCGCAGAAGTTCAGCACGGGCGTCCCGTCGGCCGTGATCTCCGCGCTCTGCGGTCCGCGGATGCCGCGCTCGCGCTTGGTGAGCCCGGCCTCCTCGATCCCGGCGAGCTCCGCCGCCACATGGGTCTTGAAGTCTCCGTACATCACAGCTCCGTCCAGTCGAGGATGATCTTGCCCGTTCCCGCCGATTCCGCGGCCGCGAAGCCGCGCTCCCACTCGCGCGCCGGCACGACGTCGGCGATCACGCGGCCGATCGCCTCGCGCAGCGCGGCGCTGGTCTGCAGCATCGCGCCCATGGCGTTCCACGTCTCGAACATCTCGCGGCCGTAGATGCCCTTGATCGTGAGCATGTGCGTGACGAGCTTGCCCCAGTCGATCTCGAAGCCGGCGCTCGGCAGCCCGAGCATCGCGATCCGTCCGCCGTGGTTCATGTTGTCGATCATGGCCGGGAGGGCCGACGCCGCGCCGCTCATCTCGAAGCCGATGTCGAAGCCCTCGCGCATGCCGAGCACGCGCTGGGCGTCGCGCACGTCGCGCTGCGACACGTCGACCACCTCGTCCGCGCCCATGCGCCGCGCCATCTCCAACCGCGGTGCGCTCACATCGGTCGCGGCGATGAAACGCGCACCGGCGTGCCGCGCCACCGCGATCGCCATGAGGCCGATCGGGCCGCACCCGGTCACCAGCACGTCCTCACCGACCAGCGGATACGTCAGGGCCGTGTGCACGGCGTTGCCGAGGGGGTCGAAGACGGCCCCGAGTTCCGGGGTCACGTCGGCGTGGTGCACCCAGACGTTCGCGGCAGGCAGCGACAGGTACTCCGCGAACGCCCCGTCGCGCTGCAGCCCGAGACCGATCGTGCGGATGCACATCTGCCGGCGCCCCGCGCGACAGTTCCGGCAGGTGCCGCACACGATGTGCCCCTCGCCGGAGACGCGGTCCCCGATGACGATGTCGTGCACCAGGGGCCCGACCTCCACGACCTCCCCGTAGAACTCGTGTCCGGGGATGAGCGGGGTCGAGATGGCGGAGGCCGCCCAGTCGTCCCAGCGGTGGATGTGCAGGTCGGTGCCGCAGATGCCCGTCCGCAGCACGCGGATGACCACGTCTCCCGGTCCGGCCGTCGGTTCGGGGCGGTCGACGAGGGTGAGTCCGGCGCCCGGCTCCTCCTTGAACAAAGCCTTCATGTCTTCGATCTCAGCGCATCCATCGCTGTAGAACAATCGGCAAATCCTGCATCGTCCCTGTAGTGCTGGCTAAACTATCGCGATGGAGCTCCACCAGTTGCAGATCCTCCGCGAGCTCGGCGCCCTCGGGAGTGTGACCGCGGTCGCCGAGGCCCTGCGCGTCACGCCGTCCGCGGTGTCGCAGCAGCTCGCCGCCCTCCAGCGGGCGTTCCCCACACCGCTCACCCGTCGCGAGGGACGCTCGCTCGTGCTCACTGCGGCCGGAGAGGTCCTGGCCGCGGCGGGCACCGAGGCGATCGACGCGATGGCCGCCGCGAGGCACGCCCTCGACGACTTCGAGGAGGCGGCGACGGGCGTGGTGAGCCTCAGCGGCTTCCACAGCGTCGGGCAGGCGCTGTTCGGGCCGCTGCTGCGTGAGCTGTCCGCGCTGGATGCCGCGCCCACCGTGCAGCTCACCGACGAGGACGTCGCCCAGAGCGAGTTCCCCGCCCTCACCTCCCGGTACGACCTGGTGCTCGCGCATCGCATGGAGCACTCCGATCCGTGGCCAACGGCGGGTGTGCGCAGTGTCACGCTCGTGCGCGAGCCGCTCGACGTGGCGGTCGCCGCCGATCACCCGCTCGCCACGCGGTCGAGCCTGAAGCCCGCCGACGTGGCGGCAGAGCGCTGGGTGACCAGCCGCACCGGCTACTCCCCCGACGACGTGCTGCGCGCCGTGTCGGCCGTCGCGGGGCGCCCGGTCGACGTGCTCCACCGCATCAACGACTACGGCGCCGTGTCCGCCGTCGTCGCCGCGGGCGGGGTGCTCGGCATGCTGCCGCGCTTCACGTCGCGCAGCGTCGACGACCGGGACATCGTGCGCATCCCGCTGCGTGGCGTGAGCACGCACCGCATGATCGACGTCCTGGCGCGGCCGGAGAACCTGCGCCGGCGGTCCGTCCGCGTGGTCGTCGACGCGCTGCGCGCCGTGATGGTCGGGCTGCGCACCGAGGCCGACGATGCGCTCGGCACGGGTCGTTAGGCTCGGGGAATGACCGACGCCACGAACCCGCTCCTCCAGCCGTCGTCCCTTCCCTTCGGACTGCCGGACTACCGGGCGATCCGCGCCGAGCACTACCTCTCGGCGTTCCAGGCCGGGTTCGCGGCGCAGCTCGCCGAGGTCGCGAACATCACGTGGGTGCGATCGATGCCCACGTTCGAGAACACGATCGAGGCGCTCGAGCGGTCCGGGGAGCTGCTCGACCGCGTGGCGCACACGTTCTACACGGTCAGCTCGGCCGACGCGACACCGGAGATCCAGGAGATCGACGAGCAGCTCGCGCCGCTCATGGCCGCGCACCAGGACGCAATCACCCTCGACGCGGCCCTCTTCTGGCGCGTCGAACGCGTGCACGAGCAGCGCCATGCTCTGCCCCTCGACCCCGAGCAGCGCTACCTCGTGGAGCGGTACCACCGCGAGATGACGCACGCGGGCGCGGGCCTCGACGACGCGGCCAAAGCCGAGCTCACGGCCCTCAACCAGCGCCTGTCCGTGCTCACCAATACCTTCGAGCGCAACCTGCTGGGCGACACGAACGACCTCGCCGTGGTGTTCGACTCCGCGGCCGAGCTCGACGGCCTCAGCCAGGGCGAGCTCTCCGCGGCCGCCCGCGCCGCCGCCGACCGCGGGCTCGACGGCCGATACCTCCTCACCCTGCCGC
>NZ_SSDO01000071.1:0-227 GCF_004794395.1 Microbacterium sp. K41
CCGGCAGCGGCGGCGCCACGTGCACCACCGGCGCCGCGACCCTCCCCGGGCTCACACCGCGCCCCCGCAGCACGGCCCCGGGCTCGATCGGCACCGGTCCGTCCGCATCGCCGTCCACACCCGCTGCGTCCGCAGCCGAACCCGCTCTCTCCCCGTGGGCGTCGTTCGTCTCCGCGCCGGCGCCACGGCTCCCGGTCTCCGCGGCGGCGGCAGCACCCGGGCCGTCC
>NZ_SSDO01000072.1:0-2171 GCF_004794395.1 Microbacterium sp. K41
CCTCGCCCTGGATCGGCTCGATGATGACGGCGGCGAGGTTGTCCGCGCCGATCTGCTTCTCGAGCTGCAGGATCACGCGGGCCGCGGCCTCTGCGCCCTCGAGGCCGTCGCGGAACGGGTACGACATCGGGGCGCGGTACACCTCGGGGGCGAACGGGCCGAAGCCGCTCTTGTACGGCATCGACTTGGCCGTCAGCGCCATCGTGAGGTTGGTGCGGCCGTGGTAACCGTGGTCGAACGCCACGACGGCCTGGCGTCCGGTGTGCTTGCGGGCGATCTTGATCGCGTTCTCGACCGCCTCGGCGCCCGAGTTGAACAGCGCGCTCTTCTTGGCGAAGTCGCCGGGGGTGACCCGGTTCAGCGCCTCGGCCACCCCGACGTACGACTCGTAGGGCGAGATCATGAAGCACGTGTGGGTGAACTGCGCGGCCTGCGCGGCGACGGCCGCGGCGACCTTGGGGTGCGCGTTGCCGACCGTGGTGACGGCGATGCCGGAGCCGAGGTCGATGAGCGAGTTGCCGTCGGCGTCGACGACCACTCCGCCGCCCGCGGCGACGGCGGCGACCGGCACGGTGTGGCCGACACCGGCGGCGACGGCGTCGGCCTTGCGGGCGAGGACCTCGGCCGAGCGCGGGCCCGGGAGTTCCGTGACGAGGCGACGCTCCTGCGGGAGGTCGGGGCCGCCGAGGGGGGTTGCGGGTGCTGCGGTGTCGAGGAGTGCCATGTCGCGAGCGTACGACCGCCGCCGGGAGGGTCGCATTCGCCGGCTTGTACAATCTGAGCAGCGGATTCGCCACCTCGTACAAACCGGAAGCCCATGGCCCCCACCGACGCCCCCACGCTGCGGTCCCTGCTCCAGCGCAGGGACCTCGGCCTGACGCTCGTGTCCGACGAGCACGCGCTGCCCGACGGCGCCCTCGACCGGCCGCTGCGGTGGGTGCACGGCTCCGACCTCGCAGACCCGACGCCCTTTCTGTCCGAGGATCTGGCGCTGCTCACCACGGGCACGCAGTTCGACGGCGCCGCGGACATCCCCTCCTACGTCGGGCGGCTGGCCGACCGCGGCGTGCTCGGGCTCGGCTTCGGCACCGAGGTGCACCGCTCCGGGATCCCGGACGAGCTCATCGCCGCCTGCGCCGCACACGGCATCCCCCTGTTCGAGGTGCCCTACCGCACGCCGTTCATCGCCGTCGCCCGCGCACACTCCGAGGCCATCGCGGCCCAGGCGTACGCCCGCCGTTCCTGGGCGCTGGACACGCAGCGCGCGCTCGCCCTCGCCGCCCTCCGCCCGCGCGGCCTCGACGCGATCGTCGCGGAGCTCGGCCGCCGGCTCGACGTCTGGGCGGCCATGTACGACGCGGCAGGGGCGCTGCTGTTCGCCCATCCGCGTGATGCGGTCGACACCGCCACGCTCGATCTGCTCGCCGACCGCGTGCTGGAGATCCTGGGCCGTGGACTGGAGGCGGGGCAGTCGCTCACGATCGACGCACACACCTTCATGCTCTTCACCGTCGGGCGCGGAGGGCACCTGCGCGGGGTGATCGCGGTCGCCGCCGAGACGCTGGACGCGGAGGCCCGGTCGGTCGTGACCTCGGTGATCGCGATGGCCGGACTGGCGCTGGAGCAGAGCGAGCAGCTCGCCAGGAGCCGTCGCCGCCTGCACACCCAGCTGCTGCAGTCGCTGCTGGCCGACGACCCCGCGCTCGCCCGCCGCGTGCTCGGCACCCTCCCTCCGGCACCGATCGTGGTGGCGGTCGCCGCCGACGCCCCGGCCGGACCGCTGGTCGACTGGTGGGAGCGGCGCCGGGCGGACCACGGCACGGTGTCGTTCCTGGCGGAGTCGCCCGAGGGCCTGACGATGTGCGTGTCCTCGGGCGACGAGGGGCTGCTGGACGAAGTCGCCGAGCGCTTCGGCATCCGCATCGGGGTCTCCGGCCCCGAGGGCTACGCGGTCTTCTCCCGTGCGCACGCCCAGGCGCTGACGGCCCTGCGGCAACCCGCGTCTGCGGCCGTCGTGCGCTACGCGGACACGGTGGGTGCGAACATCCTCACGGCGCTGGCGACCGACGAGGCGCGGCTGGTGGCGGAGTCGCGCCTGGCGCCGCTGCGCGAGCAGGACGCGGCGGTCGGCACCGGACTCGAGCACACGCTGCGGGTCTGGCTGGAGCACG
>NZ_SSDO01000073.1:0-21882 GCF_004794395.1 Microbacterium sp. K41
GAGGCCGCCGCCGGCGCGGCGGCGACCGGAGCGCCGGCGGCGGCCTCGGCGGGCAGCTTGCGCGCCTTGACCCCGAACAGGTCGGCGCGCAAGGAGTACACGACACCGAACACGAAGAACCACAGCAGGACGAGGAAGCCGATGCGGAGCAGGAGCAGGACGAGTTCACTCATCAGAAGGCTCCGAACGCCCTGGTCGCGTCGTCGCCCGGGCGCGGGGGGCGCGAGGGGGCGGCGACGGGGACGATGCGGAACACCAGGTCGGTGCGGCCGATCGTGATCGTGGTGTCGGAGGGCAGCGCGGCCTCGCGCAGCTTCTGGCCGTTCACCTTCGTGCCGTTCGTGGATCCCATGTCGCGGAGCATGGCGCGCTCGCCGTCCCACAGGATCTCCGCGTGCTTGCGGCTCGAGCCCGCGTCGGCGATCGTGATGTCGGCGTCAGACCCTCGGCCGATCACCGTGCGAGCCCGGGTGAGCGCGTGGCGGCGGCCGTCGACGTCGACCACGGCCTGCCAGTCCACGCGGCCCTCGACCGTGCCGGAGTTGACGCGCACCGTGCCCGTCGCGACCTTCTCGTCGGCTTCGAGCGTGAGCGACAGCGGCCCGGCGAAGCTGTAGCCCTGGGACTTCGCGTGCGTCGTGAGCAGTGCGTGCAGCTCGTCGGTGAGGGCGCCGCCGAGACCACGCATGCGGTCGGCGTCGTCGGGGCTCAACCGCACCACGTAGTTGTTGGGGGTGAGGATGCGGTCGCGGCTGACGACCGCGGCCTTCGTGTCGGCCTCGCGGCGCAGAGCCGAGGCGATCTCCACCGGCTGTATGCCGCTGCGGAAGGTCTTCGCGAACGCGCTGTTCACTGCGCGCTCGAGACCCTTCTCAAAGCTGTCAAGTAGTCCCACTGGGCTCCTCTGGCATGCCGACCGGTAGGGACATCGTAGCCAGGTGACCTGGGGGAACGCCGCCGCGGCCCCCCGGGGCGTGTGCAACGCGACCGAAAACGCGTGATATCCTCGGGAAGTTGAGTTCTTCGGAACGAGACACTCGCGCGAGTGGCGGAATGGTAGACGCGCTGGCTTCAGGTGCCAGTGTCCGTATGGACGTGGGGGTTCAAGTCCCCCCTCGCGCACAGCGAGACAGAAGGCCGGACCCGGGACGGGTGCCGGCCTTCGTCGTACCCCCTCCATCCGGTGAGTCGCGGTCACGAGCGCAGGGCCGCGTTCGGAAGGACCGCCCCGGCTCGCACGGCCCCGGCGATCGCGCCCAGACAGGCGATCGCGACACCGCCGCCCAAGGCGAGGAGCGCGAGTCGCACGTCGAACACCGGCGTCCACTGCCGCGCCAGCGTGACGGCCAGGATCGCCGACATCCCCAGGACCACCCCCACCAGCCCGCCGAGCACGCCGAGCAGCATCGACTCCGCCACCAGCATCGCACTCACGTGCAGCCGTCTGGCCCCCAGCGCTCGCCGCAGTCCGATCTCCGCGCGCCGCTCCGCGACCGAGCTCACCGTCGCCAGCACGATCGACAGCACGCCGCCGACCAGTGCCACGGCCGTGAGCACCGCCAGACTCATGCCGACGCTGGCCTCCACCTTCTCGCGGGTCGCACTCGGCGCCGGCGGCTGCGACACGTCGAAGCGCTCCGGCCGGAACGCATCCAACGCCACCGGGGCCTCCGCCGCGACCTGGCCGGCAGCACCCGCGCGCGTCACGAGGTAGCCCGACACCGAGCCGACGGGGGGTGCCGCGTCGGCCGCCGCGAGGATCATCGCCTTGCCCAGCAGATCCGTGCGCCGTGGCGACGACGACACGACCCCGGCCACCACGAACATCTCCCCGTCGATGCTCACGGTGGGCGCCCGCTCGACCGGGCCGAGGCCCAGGTTCGCCGCGAGGTGCGTGCCCACCAGCACCTCGCCGGGACCGAGGGCGTCCGCCCCCTCCGCCCAGTCGACCTCGAGCCGCAGCGCGGCGACCGGATCACCGGCCGCCGCGAACACCCCCGTCTCGACCTCAGGCCGCGGCGCACCCACCCGCACCGCGTGGGTGCCGGAGTCTTCCACGACAGCGGCCGAGGTGACCCCGTTCAACTCCGTGAGCTCGGTCGCCGCAGCGTCGAGCGACGTCGTCAGCGTGGGCGACACCCCGTCGCCCGGCGCCTGCACCGCGACCTCCCGTGCGGCGACGGTGTCGAAATCGCTCGACACCTGCACGCTCGCGGACGACGCCAGCCCCAGTGTCGTCAGTGCGAGTGCCAGGGGGACCGCGAGGGCGGCGACCAGGGCCAGGGTGCGACCAGGGCGACTCGTCACGTTGCGCCAGGCGTCGCGAACGAGGTCGCCGAACCGCACGGTCGAGGCGCGGCCCGGGGGATGCGGTCCGCTGACGGGCGGGTGGCGGCGTGCGCCGTCCTCCCCCACGGGTGCACGCCGCGACCCATCGGACACCACCCGCCCGTCCGCCACCCGCACCCGCCGGTCCGCCCGCTCGGCGACCACAGCGGAATGCGTCACCACGATCAGGGTCGTGCCCGACCGCCGCACCTCGTCGAACAGCTCGAGCACCGCGCCACTGTTCTCCGAGTCCAGGTTTCCCGTCGGCTCGTCCGCCAGGAGGATCGGTGTCCGCGCCGCCATCGCCCGCGCGATCGCCACCCGCTGCCGCTGCCCGCCCGACAGCACGCCGGGACGGCTCTGCGCGAACTCCCCGAGCCCGACATCCTGCAGCGCGCGCAGCGCGAGCCCACGCCGCTCGTCGCGGTCCACGGCCCGATAGTGCAGCGGCAGCTCGACGTTCTCGACCACGGTGCGCCGGTCGAGCAGATGGAAGCTCTGGAAGATGTAGCCGAGCAGGTCCGATCGGGCCGCGGCAGCAGCACGATCGGAGAGCCCCGCCACATCGTCCCCGTCGATCAGGTAGCGGCCGGACGACGGACGGTCCAGGAGTCCGACGATTCCCAGCAGCGTCGACTTCCCCCCGCCGGACTCGCCCTCCACGGCCACGTACTCGCCCTGCGCGAAGACGACGTCCACCCCGTCGAGCGCCACGACCGGCGGCGTCGTCGGGAACACCCGCGAGACGCGGTCGAGCGACAGCGTCGGCACTACTGCACCCGCACTTCGTCGCCCGCGTCGAGCTCGCCGTCGTCGACCGCCGTCACCGCACTCGTGCCGTCCAGAGCCCCCCGCTCAGAGACCGCGACCTCGACGAACCCGCCCTCCCTCGCGACGAGCACGTAGCGGCTCTCCCCGCGCGACAGGACGGCGCGGGACGGCACGAGCAGCGACTCCTCCGCCACGATCTCCCGCGTGATGCTGACGAGCCCCTCTGCTCCGGCCTGCTGCGGGCGCTGGCTCGCGTCGGTGTACGCGAACAGCACTTCGAACGAGCTCTCGCCGTCCTCGTTCTCGACCTCGACGATGCGCAGCAGCGTGAGCGCGACCGTGGTCGAGCCCGCGAGCATCGTGGCCGACATCCCCTCCTCGAGTTGAGCGGCGACCGCCGGGACGACCGTCGCCTTGACCACGGTCTCTCCGGACGACGTCACCACGGCCGCCTTCTCGGGCAGCGCGCCGGTCGCCGGGATCGCCAGCACCGCGGCTGGAAGCTGCGGCACCACCAGAAACGCGGCAGCGGGCGCCGACACCACCTTCGTGGACGGAGGAGCCGGCGTCGCCGGGACCACCGGAGCGGCATCGCCGTCCGTGGCATCCGCCGCCGGGTCGACCAGGGGCACCGCGTAGCCGTTCGCCCGGAACAGTCCGGCCACCGCCTCCGCGGTCGCGCGTCCGAACGCACCGTCCGCCGTGAGCGCATAGCCCGCCGCGATCAGGCCGTTCTGCAGCTGGAGGACGTCGCGCCCCGTGTCGCCCGTCTTCATGTCGCGGAAGAAGGGGAACGACCCGGGCATCGCGAACAGGGGTTGGTTGTTCACCTCCAGCAGCAGCGTCCCCGCCGAGGCCTGCTGCCCCGGTGTGACGGGAGACAGCGTCACGCTCCCGCCGCCGTCCGGCGTCGGCACCGCGGTGGAGATCTCATCGACGTTGGCGACGGTGCCCTGGGCGTTGATCACATCGGCGAGCTGACCGCGGACCACCGTCGCGGTGATGAGGGAGGGATCGGGGGGCTGAGCGGCCGCGTCGATCTGCGCGGGAGACCGGAAGACGAGCGCCGCCGCCCATCCGCCGGCGAACAGGGCACCGGCAACCAGCACGGACGCCGTGATCAGGACGACGCGACGTGACCGGCGGGGGACGGCGGCCTCCTTCACCATCCGGCCGTCACTCCGCCGTCGCGAGCTCGGCGATCGTCGCGTCGATCTCCGCCGACACCGTGGCGACCTTCGCCCGCAGCGACTCGAAGGCCTCCGCGTTCTGCTCGTACGACGCGGCCTCCCGCTCCCACAGCGCGTCGTAGAACGCCTGCTGGAAGCCCGACGACTCCCGGCAATCCACATCCTCCAGCGCGAGCCGCACCTCCTCACGCGTGATGTCGCCCGTGCTCGGGTCGTCTCCGCTGAGGGGGCTCGTGGTGAACCGTTGCCGCACCGAGTCGGACGGCATGTCGATCGGAAGGGCGGGAAGATCCTCCACACCGAGGGGCACCATGCACTCGTTCCACCGATCGGCCGCTTCCCTCACGGCCGGGTCGGCCAGGGCGCCCTCGAACGCCGACCCGACGAACATGGAGGAGAAGTTCATCATGTCGGAGGAGTACCCGGGGATCCGCCCCTGCAGCTCGGCCGAGCACTCGTCGCTCACCGCGGCGGTCGCCGCATCGAGGTCGGCGGTGCGATACGCCTCCCACGGCAGCACCTCGAGGGGCAGCGCCTCCTGCGGGAGGTGGTATCCGTACGTGCTCGCGACCTCCTCGGTCAGCGCGGAACGCGTGGTCTCGCGGCCCTCGTAGGCGCTGTCGAAGTCGACGTACGGCACCGGCAGCGGCGTGCCCTTCTCCTCCAGGCATTCGGCGATCACGAGCGCACCCGCGTAGGCGGCCTTCTTGAGCATCTTGTCGGTCAGGACGTAGGGGTCCAGCGGCAGCGTCCACGCGGAGATGTTCTTCTCCACGCTGCCCGTCGGCGTCTGTTCGGCGGCGGGGGTGTCGGAGACGCAGCCGGTGGCGGCTGCGAGAGTCGCAGCCGCCACCAGCATCGCGCCGCCGAGACGAAGGTGTTTCGACACGGGTGAACGCTCCAGGGGTGAGGGGTCAGATGAACTTCGCCGACGCGGGATCCCACGTGACGCCGTACACGAGGCCCGAGTTGTTCTCGATGTTGCCGTCGCCCTGACCGGAGGGCGACAGCGGGGCGATGCACCAGCTGGCGCCCTGATAGTTGGCGCGGTCGTAGAAGCACGCCGTCGACGTGCGGCCGTTGTTGTACCAGGAGTCGGCCGTGTCCTTCACGCCGATGCCCGTGCCGGCGTACACGTAGCCGTCCATCGGGTTCGAGAAGTACTCGAACCAGTGCAGCGCGGCGTAGTTGCCGTTCGTGTTGTAGCTGGCGTCGTCCCACAGACAGGCTTTGCCGCGTCCGCAGTAGTCGGACGGGGCGGCGCTCGCGGCCGGGGCGACCATGAGCATGGCCGAGGCGGCAGCCACGGCGGAGAAGACGAGAGCCGCGACTCTGCGGCCCATTCCCGCGCGGCGGGTGGTGGATGAACGAGTCATATCGTGCCTTTCACAATCGATGGAAGAACTGCGGTGTCAGTCTTCATCGCTGCGGATCGGGCTTTGCGCGAGCGCCGATGTCCTTACCGCGAGCTTTCAGTGTGCGCGCGGATCGGGGCGTGCACGGGAAGCCCTTTTGCACGAGTGCCGTGTTCCTTACACGGCTTCTCCGGAGGGTCGCGACGGCCGCCTCTCAGCGCGCGGCATCCCACATCGTGTACGACACCACGCCGGCCGGCAGACCCTCCAGCGGCGCCACGAGCTCGCTCTCCACACCGACGATCCGGCCCGACTCGACGGAGATGAACGCGGTCTCCACCCGCTCGGGCACCACCGAGGACACCTGCACGCCGATCACGTCGCGCCCCAGGCGGTCGGTCGTCTCGCCCCGCACGGTCACGCCCCCTGCCTCGTCGAGCAGCTCCAGCAGCGCCGCGTGCTGGGCGTCCGTCAGCGTCCAGTACTGCAGCAAGCCGGTGATCGCGGCCAGCAGCTCCCCGGACGACGACGCCGACGTGGCCCCGAATGCACCGAGGGCCGCGTCGAGCTCGGCGCGCGAGCTTCCGGAGAGTCCGGCGACCGCGGTCGGCAGAGCGAACTCCTCCGGTGACAGGGCCACGGTGTCGATGAGCTCGCCGGGCGCGTACGGGCTCGCGGCGATGCCATCCGGACGCTCGCCGTCGGGCCAGTACGGCTCCCCCGCGACGATGGTCGAGACGGTCGGCTGACCGGGACCCCACTCCAGGGTGATCTCCTGGGGCACGACCTCGACGTGCTCGTCCGCCAGGTCGACGCTCCAGTTCCACGACACCGAGTGCACGACCGGGGCCTGCGCGACCGCGGCGTCGACCATCAGGGTGCGCTCCGCGTCGGCGAACACCTCCGCCGCGGTACCGGCTGCCGTGTAGTGCAGGGCGGGCGGGGTGAGCGCCACCGCGGGTTGCGTGGGCACCAGCACCGACACCGCGACGACCGTGGCAGCCGCGACGGCCGCTGTCGCCGTGACCACTCCGGCCCACACCAGGGCCGGGCGGCGGCGGCGCCTCTGCGGGCGGTAGTCGCCGCGGATGATGCCCTCGCGGATCGCGATCTCGGCCGCGGTGAGGCCGCTGTCGTCGGTCGTCCGCGGCGCCGGGTTCGCCGCACGGAACAGGCGGTCGAGCTCGGTGTCGGAGATGTTCATCGCGCCCGTCCCGTCTCGAGCTGGGCGCGCAGCTTGGTGCGTGCCCGCGTCAGGGTGGTCCACACGGCTCCGGGGCTGGTGTGCAGCGCCTCGGCCACCTCACCGGCGCTGAGCTCGTCCCAGTACGTGAGCACCACGACCTGCCGCTCCCTGGCGCTCAGCGACCGGAGGGCGCGCCGCAGCGCCAGTGCCTCCATCGGGTCGAGCGGCTCGGCCGGGTTGCCGAGCCCGCGCGTGAGCGCGTCGATGGCCCTGTCGCGGGACCGCGCACGCCGGCTGCGATCGCGCAGCTTGTTGTCGGCGGTGCGCAGGAACCACCGCAATCCCATGGGGCTCGCGGGGTCGAGTTTGCGCCAGGCGATCAGGAACACCTCGGCCGTGAGCTCCTCGACCTCCTCGGCGTCGTCGATGAAGCACTCCAGGTGGCGGTGGATGCGGGGCCAGTACTGGTCGAACAGCTGTCGGTACACCACCGCCTTCGTGCCGGCGCCGTCGTGCTCGGCCGCGCGCGACGTCGGCCGAACGCGGCCGGGCGCCACGCGCAGGAAGCCGGCGGCGTCGCCGGAACCGGGCGCCGCGACAGCGAGCGCGAGCGGGTGCGTGAACGTGAAGCGGAACATGCGCCCCTCCCTCACGCCGCGATCCGGTGTGAACAGGGTAGCGGCATGATCAGAACAGGCAACGGAGGTTCGTGACCGCCCCGACGACGTTCGCCGTGACCCCCGCGCCCGCCGACGCCAGCACCGTGCTCGCGGCATTGCGGGCCTGGACGGTCCCGGAGGAGCGGGCGTTGGCGATCGAGCGCACGGTGCTGAGGCCGGCGGTGCTGACGATCGAGCAGACGCTGAAGCTCAACCGCGTTCCGCCGCGGTTCGGCTCCGAGTAGGCGCAGTACTGTCCGGTCGCACAGCTGCCCACGGCCCGCTGGTATGGCGACGGGACGGTGAGTTGCATGCCGAGATCCGGCCACTCCGCGGTGTACGCGTCCACCACGACGCCCCCGGGGACGTGCTCGAGCGCGTAGACGACATCCGGGTGGAGACTCTCGTCGGCGTGGGCGGGGGCGAGCGATCCCCCCACGAGCAGCGCCGTCGCGGCGAGGGTGACAAGGAGCTTCGTCTTCATGCGGACCGTCCGGGTGTGGAGGAAGGGGTGTGTCCCTCCAATCTCGGGTGTCGCCGCCGTCCCCGTCGACCGCCGACCGCGCCTTGCCGCTCCGGGGAGTTCCTTACACACTTCTTTCCGGCCGCGACCCCCCCGTCAGCTGAACAGGATGAGGACGTATACGGCGAAGGTCGCGAGGTGTGCGGCGCCGTGCATCGCTGTCACGCGCTTCGCGGAGAAGGTCGTGACCGACAGCAGCAGCGTGACGCCGAGCATCAGCAGGTTCGCGGGGGACTCGGCCAGCACCACCGTCTGCCCCGTGAGCATGCCGATCACCAGCACCGCGGGGATCGTGAGCCCCACGGTCGACACGAGCGCGCCGTGGCACAGATTCGTGACGCGTTGCGCCTCACCGTTCAGCGCGGCGCGCACGGCCGTGATCGACTCGGGCAGGAACACGATGCCCGCGATGAGGAGCCCCGCGAGGGCCACGGGCGCCCCGACCCTGGCGAGACCGTCGTCGAGCAGCGCGGCCATGTCGTGCGACAGCAGCACGATCGGCACCACCGTGACCACGAGCAGGATCAGGCGCGTCACGACCTCGGTGCGATGCGCGGCGAGCACCTGCCGGATGCCGGGGCGCGGCTCCTCCGCGCGAGCCGCTGTCCGCAGTCGCTCGTCGACCTCGGTGAAGTCCTCCGCCTGCGCGCCCATCTGCCGGAACAGGAAGAACGCGTACAGCGCGAGGGTCAGCACGATGATCGGGATCTCCTGCCCCACCGTGTACGCGCCGTCGTCGCCGATGAGCCCGGGCAGAGCGATCCCGAGCGCCACGAGCACCACCAGCATCGCCAGGTACGACGACGTGCCGGTGCCGTTGTGCGCCATCCCGCGGTGACGTAGCCCGCCCAGCAGCAGCGCGAGCCCGATCACGAGGTTCAGGATGATCATCGACACGGCCATCACCGAGTCGCGGGCGATCGTGGCGTGCTCGCCGGGACCGAGCATGACCGCGGAGATCAGGATCACCTCGATCAGCACGATCGACAGGGTGAGCACGAGCGAGCCATAGGGGTCGCCCAGGCGGTGCGCGAGGGCCTCCGCCTGCTTCACCACGCCGAACGCGCACACCAGGATCACCGCGACGATGCCCACGAGCGCGATCACCAGCAGCGGACCAGGCACGGGTGGTGCGAGCAACGGGTGGGCGAGCAGCAGCGCCCCGAACGCACCCCAGCCGAGCGCCACGCGGACCACATCGACGGGGGTGACCAGCTGCCTGATCGACGGTCGGCTCATGGTCGGCTCCTCGCCGGTCGGCCTCTCCCTGGACATGACGACTCCCTCATGAGTCAGTCGTCGTGTGCGGGTACTGCTCCCTCGTCCGCCGCCCCGGTGACCGGGGACACTCCCAGGGTAGCGGCGGAACCGCAACAGCACCTGTGCACGCGCGACCCACCGACGCGGCGGCCGTCGAACGGTCAGACGGTGATGCGCGGACGCCGCGGGATCCAGCAGGCCACGCGGTCGCGGTAGGCGCGGAAGTCGGCACCGAACCGCGCCTCCAGGTCGGCTTCCTCCAGTGGTCGCACGAGCGCGTTCCACACCAGCGACCCGCACAGGGCGTACAGCACCACGAGCCACGAGCCCGCCATCAGGCCGACCGCCACGCCCTGCGCGATGCCGCCGACCGCCATCGGGTTGCGCACGAAGCGGTAGGGCCCGGCGACCACCAGCCGCCGGGGCATCGCCGAGGGCAGGGGTGTGCCCTCGCCCTGCACCGACATGGAGGCGGCCGACCACATCGACAGCGCGAACGCGAGCGCGAACAGCACCGCACCGGCGATGCGCACGGCCACGGGGAACGGCACGTGCAGCCCCCACCGATGCTCGGCGACGACGATCACGGCGGGCAGGGCCACCAGGAACACGGCGGAGAACACGAGGATCTGCACGGCCGTGCGGGACAGATGCGCCACGGGCCGGGCGGTCGCCGCGAGCCGGAACCGGAACGGCCCCCGCAGCAGCCACTCGGACGGAACCCGGCCGGTGAGCACGAGCACGGCAGCGCCGATCGACCCCAGCGCCGCGGCCGCCATGAGCAGCGCGCCCCATCCGGCCGCGCCCGTGACGGTGGCGTACAGCGCCATGCCGGCCGCGACCAGGGTCGTCCAGCCGGTGGCCGACCACACCGCGGCGCGCAGTCCCGCCGCAGCGAGGGCCGACCCGAGCACGAACAGCGGGATGTCGAGCAGCGCGACGAGCGGCGCGTCGAGAGAGCCGAGGGTCGCGGTGCGGATGCCGGGCGACACGAACACCGCGATCCACCACGCGGCGCCGGCGAGGGCCTGCGCTCCGAAGAACAGACGACCCCAGGAGCGCGGCGACATCCGGCGCCACAACTCCCCCATGCGGTCAGTCTAGGTCAGGCCGCGGCTCCCGCCGGCGGTGTCGCGTCAGCTCTGCGGGGCGTCGTTCCAGGACCAGATGTCGTCGCCGCGCAGCACCGCGTCGGCCCCGCCGTCGCAGTAGATCGTCTGACCGGCCATGTGCGTGTTCGCCGGGCTGGTCAGCCACACCAGCAGTTCTGCGATGGACGACGCCGGCTGGTGGTAGTTGAGCGGCATCGGCACGGCGGCGTCCACCTGCGCCAGGCCCTCGGGCGACCCGAGCAGACCGGCGGTCATAGCGGTGATCACGGTGCCGGGGGCGACGGCGTTGAGGGGGATGCCGGCTCCGGCCCACGCGGGCGTCACCGACTCGCGGCGCACCCACCGCGACACCGCGCGCTTGCTCGACGAGTAGTTGAGGAACCCGCCCTCGGGGGTCGCGGCGAGCCGGTCGCCGATCTCCAGCGCGCGGGCCTCGTCACCGGCCAGGGCGGCGTCCACGAGCTCGGCGGACACCGGCTGCAGCGACGCCATCGACGACACCACGGCCGCACGCGGAGTATCGGCCAGGCTGAGCGTGGGGCGCAGGGCCTCCAGGAACTCGGTCACGCCGAAGAAGTTGATCGCCATGGTCTTCGCGATGGGGGCGGCGATGCCGGCGCACGCGATCACGGCGTCGATGCTGCCGTCCGCGGCTTCGATCGCGGCTTCCGCGGCGGCGATGCGGCCGTCGTGCGTGGAGAGGTCGCCCGCCACTTCGGCGCCGGCGAGGTCCACACCGATGACGGTGTGCCCCTGGGCGCGCAGCAGCGAGGTGGTGGCGGCTCCGATTCCGGATGCCGAGCCGGTGACGACGTAGGTGCGGGTCATGGTGATTCCTCCTGGATGGACGGTGCCGACGGCGTGCCGGCGAGGGCGAAGACGAAGCGCGTGAGCTGGTGCTGGAACGCGGAGATCTCGTCCGCGTCCCAACCGGCGAGGGCGTCTGCCACCAGGCGGTGACCGGCGTCGACCAGGCGTGCGTAGGCCTGCTCGCCGGCGGGTGCGAGGCGCACCTCGACCGTGCGGCCGGTGCGGATCGGGTCGACCACGCCCTGCGCGGCCATGCGGGCGACGAGCTTCGACGTGGTCGGGCGCGACATCGAGGCGTGCTCGGCGAGGGCACCGAACCCCAGCGCCCCCCCGTGCAGCCCGAGCAGATACACCGCGCGGATGGCGGTGGGGTCGAGGGCGACGCCGACGCTCTCGGCCACCTGGGCCTGCACGTCGCTGCCGCTCCACGCCGACACCACGTTCACGAGGGCGACGTGGATGTCGGCGATGCTCTGGGCGTTCGCCATGCCCTCAGTCTACGCCTTTTGTTGCCTGAGGCAACTGTTCTCCGTCACGTACCCGGTCGAGCCCGAGTCGTCCACCAGCACATACGGCACCACATCAGCGGAGCTCCCGCGTCCACGACGCCAGTGCCGCTCCCGGCCGTCGCCGTACTCCAGCACGATCGCGCTCGGCACAGCACCGGCGGGAGCCACCACGTAGGAGCTGCCGCCGAGACCCGACGACCGCAGTTGCACCACGATCCCGCCGTCGTTCGGTCGCGGAGGTGTCGTGTGCAGATCCATCGGCGTCACCGGCAGTGCGTACTCGCCGCGCACCTGCAGCACCGCTGCGCCGGCGGCGCGCGGGCCCAGCGGCCTCACTCCGCCGCTCCGATGCGCGCAGCCCAGGCGGCCGTGTCCCGCACGCCACGGGCGTCGAGGTACGCGCGCACCGTGTCGTGCACGAGCCGGATCTCAGCCTCGTTGCCCATCGCGGCCTGCATCGTGCCGACGTCCGGGGTCGGCTTGCCGTCGATGCGCTCGAGCGCCTCCCACACGATGTCCTCGCGGGCGCCGCGTCCCAGGGTGTGCGGCATCGAGGTGAAGCGGATGCCGGGGCGGGCGGGTCGTGACTCTTTCATGCGTGTTCCTCTCTCGTCCGGAGGGCAGGCTCGCGCGGAGGGGCCGGCGGCCCCTGGCGGCGCGCACGCCGGAGCGGGGGTCTCGCCCCTGTGCGGTCGTGCGGTTCTGCGGCCCGCGGTGCTCCCCGGATCACCGTCGAGTGCGGCGCGGGAGCCTCGGTCTGGCCGTCCGGTTCCCTCCGACCGTAGCACGTTGTTTTGAGTCATTCAAAACAACGGATACCGAGCGGTGTGTCGTCTCAGGCGCTTCCGGACAACACCCGAGCGACGTACACCGCCGACGCACGCGACGCCCCGAGCGCCAGCACCGCCCGACCCGCGCGCACATCACCCTCTGCGGGCCACCCCGCATACACGACCACGGCGTCGGGGCGCACGGCGAGCACCGCCTCCTGCACGGCCGCCTCGAACGGACTGCTCTGCGGCTGATTCACCAGCAGCACCACGTTTCCCGTCCGGTCCGCGGCGACCGCGGCCGCCCGTGCGGCAGCCGCCGTCGCATCGAGTCCGGCGAGCGATACGCGCTCCACCGGCATCCGCTCGCGCAGCGCCACGGTGAAGAAGTCCGACGCCTCCCCCACCGCGACACTGCGCTTCGTACGGGCGTCGACCACCGTCGCCGACGCACTGCCGAGGCGCACATCACCGACCACCGTGGCCGCCCGGGCGACGAGGTCTGCGCCCTCGAAGGCCGCCGGGCGCTCGGCGTCGTCCCCGTGGTCGCGGCGCCAGGCCGAGAGCTCGGCGAGCCGCGCCGCCGCCTCCTCCGCGCGCGCGACAGGCAACGCGCCCGACCGCAGCGCCTCGTACACGGCGTGCAGCACCTCCTCGAACTCGACCTGGTCGGTGCGCTCGCCGCCGACCTGCGGGTTGAGGGCGGGGTTGCCGATGCACACGAGGTCTGCGCCCGCGGCGAGGGCCCCGACCGCGCCGGGCCCCGAGCCGACCGTGCCGCGGATCGCCGCCATGTCGACCGCGTCGGTGATGAGCACCCCGTCGAAGCCCAGGTCGCGGGCCAGGCGCAGGCTCGTCGGGTTGAGGGTCGCCGGTGCGTCGCCGAGCGCGGGCACGCGGATGTGCGCCGTCATGAGGGTCTTCGCGCCCGCCTCGATCGCGGCGCGGAACGGCGGCAGATGCACGGCGTGCAGCTGTTCGAGCGTCACATCGGCGGTCGCCGGCGCCAGGTGCGAGTCGGTGACGGTGTCGCCGTGACCGGGGAAGTGCTTGGGGCACGCGGCGACCCCGGCGGACTGGATCCCCCGGACGGCCGCGGCGGCATGGCGGGCGACGACGTCGGGGGCGGCGCCGAACGAGCGGACGCCGATCACGGGGTTGCGCGGGTCGGCGTTGACGTCGACGGTCGGCGCCAGGTCGACGTCGATGCCCGCGGAGGCCACGAGCCGCCCGGTCCAGGCGGCGACGCGCTCGGTGAGGTCGATGTCGTCGAGGCGGCCGAGCACCGCGTTGCCGGGCGTCGATGAGCCCGCGGCCGCTTCCAGGCGGGTGACGATGCCGCCCTCCTCGTCCACGCCGATCAGCGCTCCGGGGTGTCGTCCGTGGATCTCCGCCGAGAGCGCGCGCGGCTGATCCGGGTCGGCGGGATCGAGGTTCTGCGCGAAGTACACGACGCCGGCGAGGCCGTGGTCGAGCGCTCGCCGGAGCCAGTCGGGGGCGGTGCGTCCGGCGAATCCGGGCCACAGCAGGCTGTGGGCGAGGCGGCTCAGGGCGGGGTCGCGCGGCGCGGGCATGAGCATCTCTCGGTCGAGGGCGGCCTGTTCACGACGAAACTAAACTACGAACGCACGACCGTCAATGAAAATTCATGACACCAAGGCGCACGCCCGGATGACCGCCTGCACCACCACCGGCACCTGCTCCGGCGTGAGGCACTGCGGATTCAGTGCGATCTCGTCGCCGTCCACGCCCACCGCGACCTCGGGATCACCGGAGCGCAGACGCTCCGCAACCGCCGCAGCCGTCGCGTGCAGCGGCCGTACGTAGGCGCGCGGGATCGAGGCGGGCTGGATGCCGGGGCGCTCCAGCACGTGGCGCCGCACGCGCAGATCCACGCACCCCGCGAGCCCCGCGACCAGCTCCGACACCATCCGCTCCCGGGCTGCCTGCTCCGCGGCCTCATCCCGCCGAGCGAACAGCTCGACCGCCGCCACCAGCCCCACGATCGTCTCCTTGTCGGTCTTCATCCCCCGGGCGACACCGTGGTGCGGATAGGCGACGGCCGCGCACGCGGCCACCAGCTCGCGCCGACCGAGGATCATCCCCGACGACTGCGGCCCACGGACCTCCTTGCCACCGCTGAGCACCACGAGGTCGGCACCCTCGTCGAGCATCTGCCGCACCAGCGCCCGCGGCGGCACCTCGGCGGCGGCGTCCACCACCAGCGGGATGCCGTGCTCGTGCAGCACCGCGGCGACCTCCGCGAGCGGCGGCGAGCCGGGCAGCGACCGGGCCTCCGCCATCCACAGCAGGAGCGCGGTCCGGTCGCTGAGGGCACGGCGCAGCTCCTCCACGCTCGCCCCCGTCGCGTCCTCCACCTCGACCACGCGGGCACCCGCGACCGCCACCGCCGTGTCGTAGCGGTTGCGATGGCCGCGCAGCATCAGGCACTCGTCCGGCAGTCCGGAGGCGCGCGGTAGCCGGGCGCGCAGCTCCGGGTGGTCGCGGGTCATCGCGGCGGCCGTGGCGACCGTGAGCCCCGCGGCCGCTCCCGCGGTGACACAGGCGGCCTCCACATCGAGCGCGGCGGCGATGCGTTCCCCCGCCCGAGCCTGCAGGGCGTGCAGGTCGACGTAGGCCCCGGCGGCCTCGCGCATCGCGTCGAGCACCTCGGGCGCCAGGAGCGAGCCGCCGACCGCGGTCACCGTGCCCCACGCGTTGATCAGCGGTCGAAGTCCCAGGTCGCGGTAGACGCTCATGAGCGCACACGCTAGCGCCTCGATCGCTTCCGGCGGCCGTGCCATCACCCCGACCGCTCCCTCGCGAGACGCCGTTCCCGACCGGCCGACAGCGACGCTTTTTTTGCCGCTCAGCAGGAAATTTGACTTCTATGCCGTTCCGGGTATGGTCAGGGGTTACGCCAGCCACGAAAAGGGGAAGCGCACATGTCCGGAAAGTCCACCCAGGGTCGAGCGAGCAAGAAGGCCCCGCAGCTCTCACTCAAGGAGAAGCGGGCCGCCAAGAAGGCCAAGAACGCTCCAGACGAGTTCCTCAAGCCCCGCAAGGGCGCGAAGGGCTGAGGACTCCCCGGACGGCGGCATCGCGGCGGACGCTGCGGATGCGCGTCCGAGAGGTGCGCCGGATACCCGCGCGACGAGGTGCTGTCAACGGCCCTCCCCTCGTGCGGCAACCGGCGCACCCTGGACGTCTCATCCGACGAGAGGAGCACGCCATGACGCACGACGAGGGCCACCTGAACGATCCGGAGCGCATGCAGCCGGAGGAGGAGGATCGCGTCGAGTCCGGCGCGGAGCCCACCGACCCCACGTATCCGTCCCCCGATGCCGGGTCCACCCGACCCGGTGCCGGTCCGATCTCGGAGCACCTCGCCGAGCGGGGCGGGGACGACACCGACCTCATCGAGAACGTGCCGGCGGGCGGTGCGGGGGCCGACGCGGGCGCCGGGCAGGCCGCCCGCGTGGATCCGTCATCCGACGCCTCCGTGCCGGACGAGTCCGAGCACAACGACGAGCCCGGCATCGGCACTCGTCGACCGGAGGACTGATCACCCCACGGTCACACCGTGGACGGATGCAGCACGACCTTGATGCAGCCGTCCTCCTTCTGCTGGAACGTGCGGTAGAGGTCGGGTGCGTCGTCGAGCGGGGCGTGATGCGTGGTGAGGTCCATCACGCCGAGCGGATCGGCGGCGTCCTCCACGAGCGGCAGCAGGTCGTCGATCCAGTTCTTGACGTTGCACTGCCCCATCCGCAGCGTGACCTGCTTGTCGAACATCGTCTTCATCGGCAGGATGTCGGCGTCACCCGCATAGACGCCGCTCAGCGACACGGTCCCGCCCCGTCGCACCGCGTCGATCGAGGCGTAGACCGCGGCGAGGCGGTCGATCCCCGCCTTGTCGAGCAGCTGTCGCGCGGCGGGGTCGGGCAGCAGGCCCACGGCCTTCTGCACGAACTCGATGCCGCTGCTCCCGTGGGCTTCGAGCCCCACCGCGTCGACCACGGAGTCGGCCCCGCGGCCCTCGGTGGTGTCGCGGATCTCGGCGACGACGGTGTCGGTGAGGTCGAGCGTCTCGATGCCGTGCCGTTCGGCCATGGCCCGCCGCTCGTGCACCGGGTCGACGGCGATGACGCGGTGCCCGCGGTGACGGCCCACCCTGGCGACGAACTGCCCGACCGGGCCGAGGCCCATCACGGCGAGGGTGCCGCCTTCCGGCACCTGCGCGTACTCCACGCCCTGCCACGCGGTGGGGAGGATGTCGCTGAGGAACAGGTAGCGCTCGTCGGGAAGGTCGGGCGCGACCTTGATGTGGTTGTAGTCCGCAAGCGGCACCCGCAGGTACTCCGCCTGTCCGCCCGGCACCTGGCCGTAGAGCTTGGTGTAGCCGAACAGGGCTGCTCCGCTGCCGTACTCGCGCACCTGTGTGGTCTCGCACTGCGACTGCAGGCCGCGACGGCAGAAGAAGCACTCCCCGCACGCGATGTTGAACGGGATGACGACGCGGTCTCCGGGCTGCAGCGAGGTGACGTTCGCGCCCACCTCGACCACCACACCCATGGGCTCGTGCCCGAGGATGTCGCCGCGATCCAGGAATGGACCGAGCAGCTCGTACAGATGCAGGTCGGAGCCGCAGATCGCCGATGAGGTGATGCGGATGATCGCGTCCTCCGGCTGCTGGATCTGCGGGTCGGGGACCTCCTCGACCGTCACCGTGCGCTTGCCCTGCCAGGTCAGTGCCTTCATGATGTCCTCTGCTCCGGTCGACTGTGGTCGTCCCAGCCTCCGCGTCGCCGGCCGGTGTGAACACCCGGTTGACAGGTGCCGTGGCGCATGCGATCCCGCGCTCAGTGGAAGGGGCAGCCGCGGCCGGAGCCGGCCGCGCGCACCCGTCCGCCGGACGCGGGCTTGGTGGGCAGCCGTCGTCGGTTCACCGCGAGGCCCTCGTCGAGCACGCGCAGCCGCGGGTCGCTGAGCACCGCGATCGCAGCCGTGAGTCCCGCGACCACGAGCTTCTCGCCGGGGCAGCGGTGTCCCGAGGCGACGTCGGCCCCGCCCTGCGGGATGAACGTCTTCACCTCTTCGTGGTCAGTCACGTCGGTGAAGCGCTCCGGGGCGAAGCGGTGCGCGTGCGCCCACGACTGCTTGTCGGTGTCGGTGCCGAGGATGTCGAGCACCACGCGACCGCCCTTCGGCACCCGCACGCCGTCGATCTCGATGTCGGTGAGCGCACGCCCCGGGAGCATCGGCACGAACAGTCCCGTGCGCCGCACCTCCTGCGCGAACCGGGTGGCGAGAGCGCCGCCCACGAGAGCCTGCCGTTCCGCGGTCTCGGCCGCGATGCGGGCGCGCCACTCCGGGTGGTCGTGGAGTTGCTTCGCCGCGAACGCCACGAACCGGGCGGCGGCGATCATCGGCCGGATGCTGTTCTGCAGTTCGATGCCCGCGGTCCTGGCGGGAAGCAGGGTGCCGTCGGCGCTGCGGTGCGCGGCCCACAGCGCGAGCGCGGTGCCCTCGGGAGCCGCGAGCGTTCCGGCGCGGACGGCCTCGATGAGGCGCTGAGCGTGCCGGTCGGACCACATCCGGTTCGCGGTCGCGGCGAGGTAGGCGGGCGAGTACGGCGCGCCGAACCCGTCGACGATCTGGGCCAGCCGAGCGGCCCAGCGCGTCTTCGCGGCGGGCGTCCCCGGAAGGCCCGCCCAGCCCATGATCGCGCGTCCGAACGCCCCGACGGCCGCGTCATAGGCGCTGCGGGTGCCGCCGTCGAGCCAGGCGTCGCGCTCCCGCGCCCACTCCCGCTCGAGCCAGGGCGTGAGCCGCGCGACCTGCTCGTCCTCGTAGGCGACCGCGACGAACGTCGCTTTGCGGTGACGGTGGGCGTCGCCGTCGAGGCTGTGCACGGAGCCGTGCCCGAACAGCGTCTCCTGCACGATCGCGGGCATCGCGCCGCGCCGGGCGATGCGACTCTCGTCGTAGAACAGGTCGATGCCCTCGGCGCCGCGGACGAGGGCGGCCTCGTCGCCGAGCAGGCGCATCGGGGCAGACCGGGCGCCCGGTCGTGCACGCCGCCAGATGCGGGCTCCGAAGTCGTAGCCGCGGGTCAGGAGGAACGGGGAGTCGTCGCGCACGATCGTCTCGACGCCGTGCGAGATCCGGCCGGTGAGTCTGTGGAGCATGACCCGACCCTCGCAGCGCTGGGACCGGTCCTCCAGGGGGGGAGCGTTCGGCGGTGGACTGTGCTAGCGGTGAGGGGACGACGCTTGTCAAGCGCCTGTGCAGGCGGTGTGCGCGCCCGTCACACTGGCGGCGGAACGGAGGAACCATGGCGACGAACACCCGAGACCTGGCGTGCACCACCGAGGACGTGTTCCGTGTGCTGGCGGACGGCTGGCTGTACCCCGCCTGGGTCGTCGGAGCGTCGCGCATGCGCGATGTCGACGCGGCCTGGCCCGCTCCGGGCGCGCAGCTGCACCATTCGGTCGGCGTGTGGCCCGCGCTGCTCGACGATACGACCGAACTGCTGCAGTGGCATCCGCCGCACCGGGCGGTGCTGCGTGCGCGCGGCTGGCCGGTCGGCGAGGCGCAGGTCACCCTGCGGGCGAGGTCGACGGCGACCGGCTGCCAGGTGCGTATCGACGAGGAACCCGTGAAGGGCCCCGCGACCCTGCTCCCCCGCTTCCTGACCGCCCCGATCCTGCGGTGGCGCAACGCCGAGACGCTGCATCGGCTGGCCTATCTGGCCGAAGGGCGTGCCGGGTGATCGGTTGCGCGGGGATTCATGCCCCGGATCGCATATAGTCTTCGGCGGCCTGGACCTGGGCCGGCGTCGGACGCACACCGGTGTAGAGCACGAACTGCTCGAGCGCCTGGAGGGTCGCGACCTCGGCACCGGTGATGACCGTGGCGCCCGCCGCACGCCCCGCAGCCACCACGGGGGTCTCCGCCGGCAGCGCGACCACATCGAACACCACCGTCGATGCCGCGATCGCCTGCTCGCTGAACGAGAGCGCGTGCTCCTCGGCCCCGCCCGCCATGCCGATCGGCGTGACGTTGACGAGCACGTCCGCTGTCGCGTCGCTGAGATCCGGACGCCAGTCGAAGCCGTACTGGTCCGCGAGGGCACGCCCGCGGGCTTCGTTGCGGGCGACGATCGTGAGGTCGGTGAAGCCCCCGTCGCGGAAGGCCGCAGCGGTCGCCTTCGCCATGCCGCCCGAACCCCGCAGCAGCACAGACGACCGCGGGTCGATGCCGTTGCGGGCGATCAGGGTCGCGATCGCCGAGTAGTCGGTGTTGTAGGCGGTCAGTACCCCGTCGTCGTTCACGATGGTGTTGACGGAGTCGATCGCGCGCGCGGAGGCGTCCATCCGATCGACGAGGGCGATGACATCCTCCTTATAGGGCATGGAGATCGCGCATCCGCGGATGCCGAGTCCGCGGACACCGGTGATCGCCTGGGCCAGATCGGTCGGCGCGAAGGCCTTGTAGATCCAGTTGAGCCCCAGTGCCTCGTAGAGGTGGTTGTGGAAGCGGGTTCCGTTGTTGCTGGGTCGCGCGGACAGCGAGATGCACAGCGTCATGTCCTTGTTCAGCATCGTCACCGCCTCAGGCTACCGGCGGCGAGGATCCGTGGCGGGAACGGTCGTCCTCCCCTATGGTGAAGGTGCATGCACAGGGGATTGATCGTCTCCGTCTCTCCCCAGGAGACGGACGGCCCACCCCAGGGGCACGACGATCCGTGTATGCGATTGGGCCCTCTCGAGTAGTTCAGTCCCCAATGGGCTACTCGAGGGGGCCGCTCTCGTTCATTCTCCCACCGATTTTCGGATTTGTCCCCCAAAAGGGGGACAAGGAGGTCCGCAAGGGGTTAGGCTGTCTCTGACGCACCCTCCGGTCGTCTTCGGCCCTCATCGCTCCCCCCGCGGTGAGGGCCACACCATTTTCCGGGAGCGGATCGAGAGCCCCGCCGCGCTGGTCGCATGACGCTCATGCAACATTTGGATTACCTTCTTGCCTCTCCTATTGCCGCCGGGGTCGCCTCCACTAGCGTTAGCGATGTCGGTGCACCCCTGCGTCGGCTTCTAGATCAGCAGAACAGGCAGTACATGAGCACCCAGGGCACGGTCAAGTGGTTCAACTCGGAGAAGGGCTTCGGCTTCATCTCCCCCGACGACGGAGGCGCTGACGTCTTCGCGCACTACTCCGCCATCCAGTCATCCGGCTACCGGTCTCTCGACGAGAACCAGCGAGTCGAGTTCGATGTGGCGCAGGGTCCGAAGGGCCTGCAGGCAGAGAACATCCGCCCGCTCTGACGCGGACGACACCGGGACTCCCCGTCTGAAGAACGCACTCGAGCGTCCTTTCGACGGGGAGTTCCGTTTTCTGCGTTAGTGGTGACGGGCTCAGCCGAGCAGCCGGGCCCGCAGTTCGTCGACCGAGGCGACGCGGAACGCCGCGTCGTCTCCCTCGTGCGGGTCGCTGAAGCCCCACTCGACGAAGATCACGGGGACGCCGTTGGCCTTGCCGCCCTCGACATCGTGATGGCGGTCGCCGACGAGGACGGGGCGTGACGTGTCGACGCCGAGCGCGCCCAGGCGGCGCAGGGCTTCGGCGACGATGTCGGTCTTCGACGCGAGCGTCGCCTCGTCCGGAGTCGCGCCGACGGTCGTGAGGAAGGCGGGCCGGAGACCGAAGTGGTCGACCAGCGCATCGACCTGGTTCTCCGGCTTGGAGCTCGCGGTCGCCTGCGGCACTCCCGCGGCATGCAGGTCGTGGATGAGCTCGGCGACACCGGGATACGTGCGCACGTCCGTGGTGTAACCGTCGGCCTTGCCCAGCGTGCGGTAGAACGCCACGGCCTCGGCGGACTCCGCGGGCGTCATGCCGGCCTGGTCCTGGAACGACTGGAACATGGGCGGCCCGATCCAGTGCACCAGTTCCTCCCGCGTCGGGGCGGGACGGCCGAAGTGCGTGAGGGCGACGTGCAGCCGACGGAGGATGCCGACCGAGGCGTCGACGATCGTGCCGTCGACGTCCCAGAGCACGCAGGTGTAAGGGGAGGGGGCCATCTCTCCAGCCTATGGGTCCGCGGACGCCCGCCCGGTCCTGCTGCACGGGTGTGCAGTCTCACGCGTGCTCCCCGGATCGCGTGGCCGCGGCGCGAACGGCGGAATGCTGCACCGTAGGGTCGTGACAGCGGCGGGAACGCGAGTGAGACTGGGGAGATGTTCGTGTCGATGGAAGTGATCACCATCCTGGGGTCGACGGTGACGATCATCGTCGCGATGGCAAGCGGCTTCGGCTGGCTCGTCACGCGGATGGATTCGCGGTTTGCGGCATCGGATGCGCGGATGGATGAGCGGTTCGCGATGGTCGAGGGGCGATTCTCGGGCATGGA
>NZ_SSDO01000074.1:0-3162 GCF_004794395.1 Microbacterium sp. K41
GCGGCCGCGGGGTCGCCGGTCAACGACGCGCGCGCTCGATGCCACGCGGCTGCGTCCTCATCGCCGAGGGCCGCGTGCAGTCCCGCCAGCCGGGTGTGCACCTCCGCCGTCCGCGCCGAGGTCGACAGCGCCTGAATCCACACCGAGAGGCGCGGGTCGGACAGTCGCACCCGGCCCGCATGGATCACGAGCAGTGCGCCGACCGGGGAGGCCGCCAGCTCCCGCACCGACCGGCCGTCGAACGCGACCAGGGTGCCGAGGTCGTCGCCGCTGCGCAGTGTCTGCGCGAGCAGCAGCGTGCGGTCACGCTCCGAGAGCTCGAGCTCCGCGAAGGCACGCTCGACCGCGGGCGTCAGGGGCAGGGGTGAGGGCAGCGCGCGCCGTCCCAGCCGCTGGTCCGGCGTCAGCCGCTCCGCGACCTCGACGACGCTCGGCGGATCGGCGGCGAGACGCGCGGCCAGTCGCGCCACCACGTGCGGCGCGCAGACCAGTTCGCGCGCGAGAAGATCGCGGAGCAGCAGCTCCACGATCGCGGGCGCGACGACACCGCCGTCGCTCGATACCGTCGCTGGAATGCCGATCCCCCAGGTCCATCGGATGTCATCCCCGCGGACCCGAGGGTATCAAACGGATCAGTCCTCGTCGTCCCCCGAACGGTACGGGTCGGCGTCGCCGGCCGGGGAGGCAGAGGAGGCGAGCTTCGCGACCTCGGCGTCCCGCTCCTGCGCCTCACGCAGCAGCGCCGTGATGTGATCGGCGTTCTCCGGGAGCGCGTCCGGGATGAACTCGAGCGTCGGCACGAGACGCGTGCTCAGCTGTCGGCCGACCTCGCTGCGCAGCATGCCCGTCGCCGAGGTCAGGGCGGCACCGCTCGCGATGCGCTCCTCCTCCGAGCCGAGGACCGTGTAGAACACCGAGGCGTGCTGCAGGTCTCCGCTCACGCGGACATCGGTGATGGTCACGAACCCGAGCCGCGGGTCGCGCAGACCCTTCTCGAGACGCTCGGCGAGGATCACACGGATGCGGTCCGCGAGTCGTGCCTGTCGTTCGCCTGCCATAGCTCTTTCCCTTCAGAGGCCTTCGGGCGGGGACGCCTCAGCATCCCCGCCCGAAGGTATCGAACCCGATCAGCCGCGAGGCTTCTCGACCATCTCGGTGGTCTCGATCTCGTCGCCGATCTGGATGTCGTTGTACTTGCCGAGGCCGATACCGGCTTCGTAGTCGGTGCGCACCTCGGTGACGTCGTCCTTGAACCGGCGCAGCGACTCGATGGCCAGGCCATCGGCGATGACGACGCCGTCGCGGATGACGCGGGCCTTCGCGTTGCGCGTGATCGTTCCCGACCGCACGATGACACCGGCGATGTTGCCGAACTTCGAGGAGCGGAACACCTCGCGGATCTCGGCGACACCCGACTGGACCTCTTCGTACTCCGGCTTGAGCATGCCCTTGAGCGAGCTCTCGATCTCGTCGATCGCGTTGTAGATGACGGAGTAGAAGCGGATGTCCACGCCCTCACGGGAGGCGCGCTCGCGCGCCTTCGTGTCGGGGCGGACGTTGAAGCCCACGATGATCGCGTTGTCGATCGTCGCCAGGTTCACGTCGGACTCGGTGATCGCACCGACACCGCGGTGGATGATGCGCAGCTGCACCGAGTCGTCGACCTCGATCTTGAGGAGCGACTCCTCCAGCGCCTCGACGGCACCGGAGACGTCACCCTTGATGATGAGGTTGAGCGACTCGACCTTGCCCTCTTCCAGAGCACGGGTGAAGTCCTCGAGCGAGATGCGCTTGCGGGCCTTGGCCAGCTGGGCGTTGCGCTCGACCGCTTCACGCTTCTCGGCGATCTGACGGGCCATGCGGTCTTCCTCGGTGACGATGAAGACGTCGCCGGCGCGGGGCACGGAGTTGAGTCCCTGCACCTGGACCGGGCGAGACGGCGCGGCCGCCTCGACGGTCTCGCCGTTCTCGTCGATCATCGCGCGCACGCGGCCGTAGGCGGTACCCGCCACGATCGCGTCACCCACCCGCAGGGTTCCGGACTGGATCAGCACCGTCGCGACCGAACCGCGGCCCTTGTCGAGCTTCGCCTCGATGGCGACACCGCGAGCGGCCTTGTTCGGGTTGGCGGTGAGGTCGAGACCGGCGTCCGCGGTGAGCAGCACGGCGTCCAGGAGGTCCTGGATGCCGGTGTTCGCGCGAGCCGACACGTCGACGAACATCACGTCGCCGCCGTACTCCTCGGCCACCAGACCGTATTCGGTCAGCTGCTGACGCACCTTGGCCGGGTTGGCCTCGGGCTTGTCGACCTTGTTGACCGCGACCACGATCGGCACGTTCGCCGCCTGGGCGTGGTTCAGGGCCTCCACCGTCTGCGGCATGATGCCGTCGTCGGCCGCGACCACGAGGATCGCGAGATCGGTCACCTGGGCACCACGGGCACGCATGGCGGTGAACGCCTCGTGACCCGGGGTGTCGATGAAGGTGATGGCCCGCTCGATGCCCTCGTGCTCGGTCCAGACCTGGTACGCACCGATGTGCTGGGTGATGCCGCCGGCCTCGCCCTCGATGACGTTCGTCTGACGGATCGCGTCGAGAAGGCGCGTCTTACCGTGGTCGACGTGACCCATGACGGTGACGACCGGGGGACGGATCTCGAGGTCGTCCTCGCTCTCCTCCGCCAGCTCCTTCTCGAGGTCGAGACCGAAGCCCTCGAGGAGCTCCTTGTCCTCGTCCTCGGGCGAGACCATCTGGACCTTGTAGCCCAGCTCCTCACCCAGGACCTCGAACGTGGCCTCGTCCAGCGACTCGGTGGCCGTGGCCATCTCGCCGAGGTTGAAGAGGATCGTCACGAGCGTGCCCGGCTGCACGGTGTATCCGGTCAGTGCCTCGATCTTGTCGGCGAAGTCCGCGATGGACGCACCGCGGCGCATGCGGATCGTCTCGCCGTTGCCGCGCGTGACGTTGACGCCGCCGACGACCGGGGCGCTCCGCATTTCGAACTCTTGCCGCTTCGCCCGCCGCGACTTGCGCTGCTTGCTCTTGCCGCCGCCCTTACCGAAGGCACCGGCCGTGCCGCCACCGGGGCCGCGACCGCGACCGCCGCCGCCACCGGGACGACCGGCGAAACCGCCGCCACCGCCGGGACGTGCACCAGGACCA
>NZ_SSDO01000075.1:0-715 GCF_004794395.1 Microbacterium sp. K41
CGCCCGCCCTGGCCAGCGCCTCGGGAGCCGCCGCGCCCCACGCGTGCCAGAACCCCAGCGAGCCCGTCCACGGCAGCACGGCCCCGAACGGCCAGCCCTGATCGGGGTCGGTCGCCATGGCCGCCACGCCCTCGGCGTACGTCTGCAGGGCCATGCGGCTGCGGTCGTCTCCGGCCTCCGCGGCGGCGGCGAGCCCGAGCATCGCCTCCGCGGTGGCGTCGGCGCCGCCCGCGACGAGCCACGCCGGCAGGTCGCGTCCGTCGCTGCGGACCCACTGCCCTGCACGGCCGAGCGACTCGCGCGCCAGCGCGTCCAGGCACAGGTGCAGCCGCGCTCGCAGGAACTCCGCGAAGGCGGGATCCTCCGTGCGGTACGCGGCGTATCCCTCTCCGAAGGCCCACACGGTGCGGGCCAGCCAGTACGACTCCGCCGAGTCCGAGGGGTCGGGCAGCTCCACCGGGATCGCGCTCGGCGTGAGCGTGCCGTCCTCCTGCTGCCACAGCACCACGCGTCCGGCGTTCGGCCCCGACACGGTCTGCAGGAACGCGAGGGAGCGGAGCACGTCGCGGGCGTCGTCGCGGCTCTGCGGGTCGCCCGTGGCGCGCCAGTCCCGCAGGAACACCACCGCGGCGCGGGCGATGTCGTCGGCGTTGTACGCGCCCTGCGACCAGTAGCCGGTGGCGGCGTCGCGCGTGCCGCCGCCGACGGGACGGTA
>NZ_SSDO01000008.1:0-1432 GCF_004794395.1 Microbacterium sp. K41
GCGGCGGATCCTCGCGCACCCAGCGCACCTCCGCCGCCGCATCCAGCACCGGCCCCACCGCATACACCGGCGCCGCACCGGCACGGTCCAGCGCGCGCAGCGTCCGAGCCAGCAGTGTCTCGCCGCCGATCTTCAGCAGCGGCTTCACCGCACCACCCATCCGCCGCCCCCGACCGCCCACGAGCACGATCCCGGCGGCCGACGGCACCCCGGCGGTCACTCCTCCGGCCTCCGCCACGAGCCGCTGCGGCCGCCCTCCTTGGCGGTGATGCGCACGTGCTCGATCGACGCGGAACGGTCCACGCCCTTGATCATGTCGACCACGGCCAGCGCGGCGACCGAGACCGCCGTCAGCGCCTCCATCTCCACACCCGTGCGGTCGGCGGTGCGGACGGTCGCCGTGATGCGCACGCCCTCGTCGACGATGTCGAGGTCGACCACCGCCCCGTGCACGCCGATCACGTGCGCGAGCGGCAGCAGCTCCGGCGTGCGCTTGGCGGCCTGGATGCCGGCGATGCGGGCCACCGCGAGCACGTCGCCCTTCGGTACCTCACCGTCGCGCAGCAGCGTCACGGTCTCGGGCGCGCAGCGCACCAGGCCGGCCGCGGACGCCGCGCGCACGGTGGGCTGCTTGTCGGTCACGTCGACCATGCGCGCGTGCCCCGCGGAGTCCAGGTGGGTGAACGTCATGTCAGCTCCATCACATCGACGAGGTCCCCGACCGACACCCGATCGACGTCGGCGGGAACGATGGCGTAGGCGGTGGCGGCGCCGAGGCCGACCGCGAGGTGGGAGCCCGAACCTCCCCGGGTCGCGGGACGCACCCGGCCCTCGGCATCGAGCACGGCGGGCAGGTACTGGCGTCGGCCGGGCGGCGTCCGCCACTCCGCTCCGGCGGGGGTTCTGCGCACGGGCCGGTGGATCATGCTCCGCCCCTGCAGCCGCAGCAGCGCGGGCCGCACGAAGACCTCGAACGAGACGGCGGCGCTCACGGGGTTGCCCGGCAGCCCGAACAGCAGCGTGCCACGCGTGGTCACCCCAAACCCCTGCGGTTTGCCCGGCTGCATCGCCACCCGGACGAACTCCATCGCGGCACCCAGGCTCTGGCGCACGGGCTCGTACGCGCCCGCACTGACCCCGCCGGAGAAGATGACGGCGTCCGCTCCGAGGTCTTCGGCCCGGGCCACCGCAGACGCAGGCCCGCCCGGCTCGTCGCCGACCACCTCGCGCAGGATCACCTCCGCCCCGGCCTCGACGGCCAGTTCCGCGAGCAGCAGGCCGTTCGACTCCGGGATCTGGCCGCGGCGCAGCGGCTCCCCCGGCGCCACGAGCTCCGCCCCCGTGGAAACGACCGCGACCCGGGGGCGCGGAGCCACGGCGACCCGGTCGATACCGACCGACGCCAGCGCGGCGAGCTGCCGCGCGCCGAGCA
>NZ_SSDO01000076.1:0-1978 GCF_004794395.1 Microbacterium sp. K41
CCAGGCCGCGGGGGTGGCGCACATGGGAGCGCATGCACTCGGGGCGGCCGCGTATGCCGCGGTCGCCGTGGGGCTCGCGCATCCCGACGACCCCCGCGCCCGCGACCGGGAGGTGACGCAGCAGCTCGCCCTCCTCTCCCCCGCCGCAGCTTCGGCCCTGCGCTCCCTGCCCCTCCTCGGCACCGACACCGCCGGACCGCTCGGCCCCGGGCTGCTGGCCGCGGGCGACCTCGGCGCGGTGATCCGGCGGGTGCAGGCCGCACTCGCCTGACCCCGCTGCACGCCGCGCTTCAGCGGCGATTCAGCGTCGAGCCGCCACACTGGGGTGATGCGGATCCTGGTGGTGGACGACGAGGTGCGCCTGGCGGAGGGCGTGCGTCGGGGGCTCGAGGCCGAGGGCTTCGCGGTCGACGTGGCACACAACGGGGTCGACGGACTGTGGCGGGCACGGGAGACGCGGTACGACGCGATCGTGCTCGACCTGATGATGCCCGGCATGAGCGGCTGGAAGGTGTGCGAGGCGCTGCGGGCGGAGGAGAACTGGACGCCCGTGCTCATGCTCACCGCGAAGGACGGCGAGTGGGATCAGGTCGAGGCCCTCGAGACCGGCGCCGACGACTACGTCACGAAGCCGTTCTCGTTCGCGATCCTGGTCGCACGGCTGCGGGCCCTGGTGCGCCGCGGGGCCGTTGCCCGTCCCACCGTGCTGGAGGCCGGGGATCTGCGCCTGGATCCCGCGGCGCATCAGGTATGGCGCGGCGACACGCCGATCAGCCTCACGGCCAGGGAGTTCGCGGTGCTCGAGCACCTGATGCGGCACCGCGGCCAGGTGCTCTCCAAGCGCGACCTGATCGCGGGGGTCTGGGACGACGACTTCGACGGCGACCCGAACATCGTCGAGGTGTACGTCGGCCATCTGCGGCGCAAGGTGGACAAGCCGTTCGGGCGCGCGGCCATCGAGACCATCCGCGGGGCGGGCTACCGGCTGGCGGCCGACGGTGGCTAGCCGGTTCCTCCGTTCGGTGCGCGGCCGGACGACGCTCGGCGCGACGGTGGTGGTGGCGGTGGCCCTGCTGATCGGCGCCTTCTCCTTCTACGGCGTGCTCAGCGCGAGCATCCACGGCGCCAGGGAGCGCGCCGCCGAGCTGCGCCTGGAGGAGCTGGTGCAGCGCTTCGAGGGTCCGGGGCGCCCCGGTCCCGAGCTGCTCGACGACGACATCGTGCAGCTGATCGGACGCGACGGGACCGTGCGTCGCGCGAGCGAGGAGGCGCAGGAGCTCCTCGGATCGGGGTCGCTGCCCGTGCATGACGACCCGCGGAGCTTCGTGATCGACGGCGAGCGGATGGTGGTCGTGTCGGACGACCTCGACGACGGTGAGAGCCTGGTGCTGGCGGTGCCGATGGAAGACGACGCGGAGACGCTCGCCACGGTCGCGACACTGTTGGCCGTCGCCGTCCCCGCCCTGCTGGTGCTCGTCGCCGCGACCACCTGGCTCGTCACAGGGCGGGCCCTGCGTCCGGTCTCGCGCATCCGCACGGAGGTCGACGGCATCACGGCGGAGCGCCTCGACCGCCGCGTGCCCGTGCCCGACACGGGCGACGAGATCGCGTCCCTCGCGACCACGATGAACGGCATGCTCGACCGGCTCGACGCCGCCGCGACCGCCCAGCGCCGCTTCGTGTCCGACGCCTCGCACGAGCTGCGGTCGCCGCTCGCGACCATCCGTCAGCACGCCGAGCTGGCACAGTCGCACCCCGAGGTCACGAGCATCCGCGAGCTCGCCGACGTGGTGTCGGAGGAGGGCCTGCGCCTGCAGGGCATCGTCGAGTCGCTGCTGCTGCTGGCCCGCCTCGACGAGGGGGTGGCGGGTGCCGCGGAGCCGGTGGACCTCGACGACATCGCCCTCACCGAGGTGCGACGCCTGCGCGCGGCGGGGCTCGACGTGGACGGGTCGGGCATCGGCGCCGCCCGGGTGTC
>NZ_SSDO01000077.1:0-5773 GCF_004794395.1 Microbacterium sp. K41
CCCAACGGCGCCGGCAAGTCGACGCTCGGCCTCACGCTCGCGGGACTCCTTCCGCCCGCGGGGGGAGCAGTGGTCGCCGCGCCCGAGCTCGCGGACGGCGCCGACCCCGCGCCCATCCGGTGGAGCTCGCGCGACCTGCTCACCCGCGTCGGCATGGTGTTCCAGGAGCCGGAGCATCAGCTGCTCGCCACGACCGTGCGCGACGAGCTCGCCGTCGGCCCCCGCGCGCTCGGCCTCCCCGAGGACGAGATCGCCGCGCGCACCGACGAGCTCCTCTCCCGCCTGCGCCTCGACCGTCTCGCGGCCGCGAACCCGTACACGCTCTCCGGCGGGGAGAAGCGGCGCCTCACGGTCGCGGCCGCGATCGCCACACGCCCCCGGGTGCTCGTGCTGGACGAGCCCACGTTCGGGCAGGACGCGCGTACGTGGGCGGAGCTGGTCGCGCTGCTCGCGGCCTTGCGCGATGAGGGGTCGGCCGTGGTCGCGATCACGCACGACCTCGACGTGGCCAGAGCCCTCCACGCCACCCGGTTCGACCTGGGCGGCATGCCGTGACCCTGCTCGACGCGAAGGCCCGCACGGGCGCGGTGGCCCGCATCAACCCGGTCGCCAAGCTCGGCGTGAGCGCGCTGATCGCCGTGCCGCTCATCCTCACGCTCGACCCGGTCTCGGCCGCGGTGGCCCTGGCGCTCGAGTTCGTGCTGTTCCTGTTCGCGGGCATCGGCTGGCGGGAGTTCTGGGTGCGCACCTGGCCGGTGTGGCTCGCGGCGCCGCTCACCGGGCTCACGATCGCGCTGTACGGCGAGACCTCCGGCGCCGTGTACGTGGACTGGTTCGTGCTGCGCATCAGCGAGGGCTCGCTCGCCCTCGCCGTGGCGACGATGCTGCGCGTGCTCGCGATCGCCCTGCCGTCCGTGGTGCTGTTCGTGACCGTCGACCCCACCGACCTCGCCGACGGGCTCGGGCAGATCCTCCGCCTCCCCGCCCGGTTCGTGCTGGGTGCGCTCGCGGGCCTGCGCATGGTCGGGCTGTTCCTCGACGACTGGCGGGCGCTCGAACTGGCGCGGCGCGCACGCGGGGTGGCCGACCGCGGGCGCCTGCGCCGCTTCTTCGGGATGGCGTTCGCGCTGCTGGTGCTGTCGATCCGCCGCGGTGCCAAGCTCGCCACGGCCATGGAAGCGCGAGGGTTCGGAGCGCCGGGGCGCCGCACGTGGGCGCGCGAGTCGCGGTTCGGGGCGGCGGAGTGGCTGCTGCTCGCGGTCGGCGCGGCCATCTCCGGCATCGCGGTCGCGGCGGCCGTGCTCACCGGAGCCTGGAACTTCATCCTCGGTCCCGGCGCCTGAGTCTCACCCCGTTTACGCGAGGGGCGGGAGATACGTCAATGCGCCCTGGTTAGCGTGACGAACGGAGTGAGAAGCCGACTCAGCCGAAAGGACTCCGCACATGAGCACTGCACCCACCGACGGTCAGCCGATCTTCACCCGGCCGGGGGAGGCCACGGTCGCACCGCGACACGTGATCCCCGACGCCGAGTCGCTCCCGTCGACCGCGAAGCAGATCGTCGAGGACGAGACCATCCTCGACGGCAACGCCCGTCTGAACCTCGCGACGTTCGTGAGCACCTGGATGGACGACGAGGCCAAGCAGGTGTACATGGCCTCGTTCGACAAGAACATGATCGACAAGGACGAGTATCCGCAGACCGCCGCGATCGAGGACAACTGCTGGCACATGCTCGCGAACCTGTGGCACGCGCCGGATGCCGCCCGCAGCATCGGCACGTCCACCATCGGCTCGTCCGAGGCGTGCATGCTCGGCGGGCTCGCGTTCAAGCGCCGCTGGCAGCAGGCGCGTCGCGCCGCGGGGAAGGACGCCTCCTCGCCGAACCTCGTGATGTCGAGCGCCGTGCAGGTGTGCTGGGAGAAGTTCTGCAACTACTTCGACGTGGAGCCGCGCTTCGTGCCGATCAGCGAGGAGCACAAGACGCTCGACGGGCACGAGCTGGAGAAGTACGTCGACGAGAACACGATCGGGGTCGTGGCGATCATGGGCGTCACCTACACCGGCATGTACGAGCCGGTCGCGCAGATCGCGGCGGCGCTCGACGAGATCCAGAAGAACACGGGGCTCGACATCCCGATCCACGTGGACGGCGCCTCCGGGGCGATGATCGCCCCGTTCCTGCAGCCCGACCTGGAGTGGGACTTCCGCCTGGAGCGGGTGCACTCCATCAGCACCTCCGGCCACAAGTACGGGCTCGTGTACCCCGGACTCGGATGGGTCGTGTGGCGCGACGCCCAGTGGCTGCCGGAGGACCTCGTGTTCCAGGTCAGCTACCTCGGCGGGGAGATGCCCACGTTCGCACTGAACTTCTCGCGCCCCGGCGCACAGGTGCTGCTGCAGTACTACCTGTTCCTCCGCCTCGGCTTCGAGGGGTACCGGGCGGTGCAGCAGGCGTCGCAGGACGTGGCGAAGTTCCTGTCGGCGGGCATCGCGAAGCTCGACGCGTTCGAGCTGTGGAACGACGGCAGCGACATCCCCGTGTTCGCGTGGCGGTTGAAGCAGGGGCATACCGACAACTGGACCCTGTACGACCTGCAGGATCGGTTGCGCATGCGCGGCTGGCTCGTGCCCGCCTACCCGATGCCCGCCGACCTGGAGGAGCTCACGGTGCAGCGCATCGTGGTGCGCAACGGCCTCAGCATGGACCTGGCCGCCGAACTGCTCGACGCGATCACCGCCGAGGTCGCGCACCTCGACGCCCTCCCCGCGCCGATGCCGGGCGACCACCCCGACTCGGCGTTCCACCACTGAGGCGCGGGTCATGTCTGCACACGGTGCCGAACACGCCCCCCGTCCCGCCGTCACCCCGTCGACCCGCGTCTCCCGGCCCGCGGTGGCCGTGCTGGGGGTGGGGCAGCTCGCCCTGCTGACGCTCGTCGTGGTGGCGAGCCTGCGCTCCCTGCCGGCGATGGCGGTCTACGGCCTCGGGAGCATCATGCTCTACCTCATCCCGGCGATCCTGTTCCTGGTGCCCACGGCGCTGGTGGCGGCCGAGCTCGCGACCGGGTGGAAGGGCGGCGTCTACGTCTGGGTGCGCGAAGCCCTCGGCAACCGCCGGGGGTTCACCGCGGTGTGGCTCCAGTGGATCCAGAACGTGGTGTGGTTCCCCACCCAGCTCGCCTTCGTGGCGGGCGCGCTCGCGTTCGTCTTCCTGGATCCGTCGCTGTCGAGCTCGGGCTTCTTCACCGCGGTCGTGATCATCGTCTGCTACTGGGGTGCGACGCTGGTCACCCTCCGCGGCGGCGACCTGTTCGCCAAGCTCGGCTCGTGGGGCGGCATCCTCGGCACGCTGCTGCCCGCCGTGCTGCTGATCGTGTTCGGCGCGGTCTGGGTGTTCAGCGGCGAGAAGAGCCAGGTCCCGCTCGAGGCGTCAGCGATGATCCCGCCGTTCACCGGGCTCGCCTCGATCGTGCTGATCGTGTCGAACGTGCTGGCCTACGCCGGTATGGAGGTGAACGCGGTGCACGTGAACCAGATGAAGGACCCCGGCCGCGGCTACCCCCGCTCGGTGTTCCTCGCGGCGGCGCTCATCCTGCTCGTGTTCATCCTGCCGACCCTCGCGATCGCGGTCGCGGTGCCGCCGAAGGAGCTCGGTCTCACGAACGGCATCATGCTCGCGTTCGGGGAGTACTTCGACCACTGGAGCATGGGCTGGGCCACCGCGGTGGTGTCGGCCCTGATCGGCGCGGGCGCCCTCGCCTCGGTCGTCACCTGGGTCGCCGGCCCGTCGAAGGGCGTGCTGGCCGCGGCGGAGACGGGGCTGCTGCCGCCGCTGCTGCAGAAGAGGAACAAGGCGGGCGTGCAGTCGGGCATCCTGATGCTGCAGGGCACGATCGTGACGGTGCTCGCGGCGATCTTCATCATCGTGCCGAACGTCAGCGCGGCCTTCGTCGCGCTGATCGACATGGCCGCCGCGCTGTACCTCGTCATGTACATGCTGATGTTCGCCTCGGCCCTCGTGCTGCGGCGGAAGGCGCCGGACGTGAAGCGCGCGTACCGGGTGAAGGGGCTGCCGCTGGTCGCCGGGGTGGGCTTCGTCGCCTGCCTGGCCGCGTTCCTCCTCGCGTTCATCCCGCCGGACGGCTTCACCGCTTTCCCGCCCGCGGCCTACCCGTGGATCGTGGGGGCGGTGATCGTGGTGCTGGGTGCTCCGCCCCTGGTGTTCTACGCGGTGCGCCGTCCGTCGTGGGACCGCCGGCCGGCGGACGGCAGCCTGCCCAGCGACGCCCACCCGGAGGCCTGAGCGCCCGGAACCGACGCCGACCCGCCGCCCGTCACAGGGGCAGCGGGTCGGCACCGTCTTCGCGGGAGCCGTACCCCCAGCGGAGCGCGACCAGCCCCGGCGCGAACCCCGAGCGCACGGTGGTGGCCGTGCGGTTCGCGGGAGGCAGCGGCACGATCTCCTCCTCGCCGCCGACCATCGTGACCTCTTCGATCCAGGTGGGCGACGGCGACCGCGCGAAGTCCACGTGCAGGAGCAGCTCGGGCGTGCGGTACATGCTCGCGTAGGTCACGAGCCGGTCGCGCGGGTAGGGGAGCGGGTAGTGCAGAGTGAACTCGATGAGCGCGGACTGCCGCTGCTCGGGCGGATCGTCGACGGCGAGGAGCATGCCGAACGCCATGCGGGAGGAGTGCGCGTGGCGCTGCACCACGCGGCACCCGGTCACCGCGGTCAGCTCGGGCCACACGTCGGTCGGCACCCCGGGCAGGTCGATGTACGGGATGAGGCCGGCCCGTCCGCTGGGGGGCCGGAGGATCGCGCGGTAGTGGATGGTGTCGACGAGGCCGTGCGCGTCGGTGGTGCAGACCGCGTGGACGGAGTGGGTGTTGAACGACGCCGCGGGGTCGATGCCGAGCGCGCGGAACGTGTCGAGGATCGGCCCCTCCCGCGTCCAGTCCTCGCAGGGTGCCCGCGGCTTGGGTGGACGTCCGGCGCGGCGGCTGTGTCCGATGCGTCGCTGCAGGGTGCCGCTGTCGAGCAGGAGCAGCGTCTCGAGCTCCTCGACCGCCGCGAGCGAGCAGACGCCCTCGGGTTGCCGCGTGCCGTTCTGCCAGCAGCTGAGGGTGGCGATCGAGACGGGGTTCCCGTGTCGTCGGAGCCGATCGCTCAGCTGCGCGAGGGACGTGCCGCGGGCCGCGATGGCCTCCCGCAGTGTCTCGGCGAACCCGGCGACGGGAGCGGGTGGCGACGGATCGAGGTGCATGAGGCCTCCTGATCGGGGGGTCGTCCCACCCATGACACCAGATCAGACATCAGATGTCGAGAGTTCGTTGCCGCATCCCGACCTGCGCGCCGCCGGCCGGGAGGGTCAGGTGGCGTTCCACAGGTCGCGGTAGTACGCCATCCGCTCCCGGTCGGGTTCGAGGCCGTACGCCTCGACGAGGGCGTCTTCCCACCCCGGGCCGTAGTTCCACCCGGTGCTCATGGCGGCCACGGCGATGTCGGCCCAACGGTCGGCGACGCCCAGCTGCGCGAGGTCCACGTGCGCGAGCCACCGCCCGTCCGCGCCGATCAGGGTGTTCGGGCAGCAGGCGTCGCCGTGGCTCACCACCGCGCGGTCGATCGGCGGCGGAGTGCGCAGCGACTCCGGCACCACGATGCCCCGGCGCTCCGCGTTCGCGATGCGCGACGGCACGCTCCACTCCCACGGGCACTCGGCCACGGGCAGCGCGTCGTGCAGCGCCCGCAGCGCCTCGCCCACCGCGCGCA
>NZ_SSDO01000078.1:0-8862 GCF_004794395.1 Microbacterium sp. K41
CGGCCAGGCGATCGGCGTGGATCAGCCCCGCGCGTCGCGCCTCGTGCAGCAGGGCGTGCAGGGCGGCTTCGTGCGTCGTGAGGCCGACCCGGACGACGCGCGCCGCACCCGGATCGCGCTGACCGACGAGGGCCGCCGGCTCGCGCGCGGTCTGCGCGGGGAGAGGAGGGAGCTGCTCACCCAGGCGCTCGCGCCCTTCACCGACGACGAGCGCACCGAACTCGCGCGTCTGCTCACCAAGCTCGCCGACAACTGGCCGCGCTGACGCCGCGACGATTCCTGCTCCGCCGGTCTCGCTCCGCCGGTCTCGCTCCGCCGGTGTCGCGCCTCCGACCCCGCTCCGCCGGTCTCGTTCCGCGGGTCTCGCTCCGCGACTCAGGCGCGCGCGAAGTCGAGCGAGGGCTCGTCGTCCACCGAGAGGGACAGCACGACCGCCTCGATCGCGTCGTGCGCCTCGATCCGCCGCTCCACCTCGCGCAGCCGACGCGCCACGTCGTGCTCGCGCGCGTCGCCCGACAGGTCGACCTCGGCCACGAGGAACAGCCGGTTCGGCCCTACGTACTCGATGTGCAGGTAGGTCACCCGTTCGATGTCGTCCAGCCCCAGCAGAGCCGTGCCGACCCGCGCGCGCAGGGTGGGGGAGACGCTCGTGCCGACGAGGAATGCGATGTTGCGTCCGATCAGGATCACCGCGACCACCCCGAGCAGCACGCCCACCAGGATCGAGCCGATCGCGTCCCAGGCGGCCACGCCGGTGAGCTGGTGCAGCAGGATCGAGCCGCCCGCGAGGACCAGGCCGACGAGGGCTGCCGAGTCCTCGAAGAACACGGCGCGGAGGGTCGTGTCGCTCGTCTCCAGCACGAAGTCCCACGTGGAGCTGCCGCGCTCGCGCGCCAGGCGGCGGGAGCGGATCATCGCCTGCGTGAACGAGGCCCCCTCGAGCACGAACGCGATGCCGAGGACGACGTAGGCGACGACCGGGCTCTCCACCGGGCCGGTGTCGGACAGCTCCTGGATGCCGTGCATGATCGACACGATCGAGCCCGCGGTGAAGATGCCGAACGCGGCGATCAGCGACCACACGAAGGCGTTGCGGCCGTAGCCGAGCGGATGCCGCGCGTCTTTGGTCTTCGCGCCGCGCCGGTCGGCGATCAGCAGGAACACCTCGTTGCCCGCGTCCGCCCAGGAGTGCGCGGCCTCGGCGACCATCGACGCGGACGAGGTGATGACCGCGGCCACCGTCTTCGCGATCGCGACGAGCACGTTGGCGAGGAAGGCGAGCAGCACGGTCACCCCGGTCACGCTACTCCTGCCCCGCGGGGCGGTCGCGTCCTAGCGTGGAGCCTTCACCGGCAGCAGCAGGAGGAACCCGGCGATCAGCACGATCACGATGCCGAGGATGCCGAACGCGGTCTGCGCGGTCAGGGCGATCAGCACGGTCCAGGCGGCGGAGGCCATCCAGCTCGCCGCCCGTCCCGTCGTCGCGTAGAGGCCGAAGATCTCGCCCTCGCGGCCGGCCGGGGTGACGCGGGCCAGGAAGGACCGCGCGGCGGCCTGCGCCGGTCCGACGAACGCGCACAGGATGAGTCCACCCACCCAGAACACGATCGCGCCGGCGTCGCGCAGCAGGAACACCGCGAGCCCCGCGACGATCATGGCCGCGATCGAGCCGAGGATGATGCGCTTCGGGCCGAGGCGGTCGTCGAGTCGTCCGGCCAGGATCGTCGACACCCCCGCGACGAGGTTCGCCGCGATGCCGAACACGATGATGTCCTGCGTGCCGAACCGGAACACGGCCGTGCCGATGATCGCGCCGAACGCGAAGACGCCGCCCAGGCCGTCGCGGAACACCGCGCTGGCGAGCAGGTACCAGAAGGTCGAGCGGGTCTCCGGGTCGCGGTACAGCCCCACGACGTCCTGCACCAGCAGCACGTACGACCGGAAGAAGCCGACCTTCCGCTCCGGGCGGCCGAGCGACGGTTCCGGCACGTTGAGGAAGATCGGGATGGCGAACACGATCGCCCAGACCGCGCAGCCGACCGCGATCAGCCGGTACGCGAGTCCGTTGTCGGTCGGCATCCCGAACCAGTCGAAGGTGTCGAGCACGACCACGATCACGAGCGCGATGATGCCGCCGAGGTACCCGAAGCCCCAGCCGAGGCCCGAGATGCGTCCGACGTTCTTGGGGTTCGCGATGCCGATCAGCATGGCGTTGGAGTTGACCGCTGCGATCTCGCCGAACACCGACCCGGCGGAGATCAGCGCCACGCCCACCCAGAACAGGGCGGGGACCGGCTCGACGAACCACAGCCCGAACATGCAGAGGATCAGTGCGCCCGTGCCGATGCCCAGCCACAGCTTCTGGCGTCCGGCGGCATCCGCCCGCTGACCGAGCACCGGGGCGAGCAGGAGGATGCCGAAGGCGGCGACCGTGAGGCCGAGACCGAGGCCGGACGCGAGGTCGGCCTCCGCGGCGATCCGTACCGGGTCGTTCTCGTCGAGCGCGGCGACCTCGGGCGGCAGGAACGAGGGGCTGACGAGGTAGAGCGCCGTGAACACGAACGTGAGGATCACCGTGTTGAACGGCTGGGTCGCCCAGTCCCACAGGGCCCACGAGTACACCTGCTTCTTCGGGGCGGGGGTCTCGCCGCGCAGGTCGAGGCCGACCACGGCGACGGCTCCGCTGTTCGCGGTCGCTGCGGGCTCCGGTGCGCCGCTGCGGGATTCGGGTTCGCTCATGCTCGCAGTCTGGCGGGGCCCGGTGAACGCCCGGTGACGGCGCGCCGTGTCCCGCGCGGCACCCCGGCTCGACCCACTCCGCCCGGGTCAGAGGGCGGGGCCGCGGCGGATGCGCACCGGGCCGCGCGCGGAGGCGATGTCGACCGGCTCGCCCTTCTGGGTCACCACGACCTCGTCCCGGTCGGCGAGCGCGGCGGTCACGCGGCGCACCTCGTCCATCCGGTTGCGCCAGGCCTCCCCGCCGACGGCTCTGGCGACGTCGCTCGGGCAGATCGACGACCCCTCCCTCTTGCGGGTGAGGGTGCGGATGGCGGCCGCGATGCGCTCCGCGGACTCCTCGGGCGTCGGCTGCTCCCACCACGGGGCGCCGCGTTCGCCGAGGGCGGTCTTCGCATCGTGCACGCGGCGCCGCGCCTCGGGCTCTGCCGCCTTGACGGCGCGCCGCGCGGCCATCAGCTCGTCGACCAGCTCCTGGCGCAGTTTCTCCGGGATGGCCGGGTCGGTCGCCCGCCACCGGCGTCCGTTCACGACGATGTGGTGGCCATCGGGCGTGCGCTCCGGTGCCGTGGCCGCGTCCGGCTCGTCGGGCTGCTCCATGTCGGCAGTGTGCCGCGGCGGGCCCTCCAACGGCAGACCCTTGACGCGCGGCCATCCGCGTCGGGTGCGGTCGAAGCGCGACGGACACCGGGTGCGTAGGGTCGAGGGATGGCGGCGAGTGCGGGGCGAGGAGGCGGCACGGTCGTGCTGTTCGAGGGGGCGAGCGACCGGCTCGCGTTCCTCGCCGCGGCGCAGCGCCTCGGCGAGACGCTCGACGACCTCGACCTGGTCGACCTCGACGGCATCACGAACCTCCGTTCCCGGCTCGCGGCCCTCCGCGCGGTCGAGCCTGCCGTGCGGGTGCTCGGCCTCTACGACGCGGCGGAGGGCGCGTACGTGACCCGGGTCCTGCGCGACGACGGCGCGATCGACGCCACGGGCGTGCCCGCCGATGCGGGGTTCTTCGGCTGTGAGCGCGACCTCGAAGACGAGGTGATCCGTGCCGCCGGGGTTCCGTTGGTGGAGCAGGCGCTGGCGGCGCGGGGCGAGCTCGGGCGGTTCCGCGTGTTCCAGGGGCAGCCGGCGCAGCGGGGCAGGGTCGTGGAGGATCAGCTGCATCGCTTCGCCGGGACGGCCGCGGGCCGCAAGGCGCGGTTCGCCGCGGACATCGTCGGCCTGCTCCCGCTCGACCGGATGCCGCCCGCGCTGTCGGCCCTGCTCGACGTGGTCCACCCCGCCGCCTGACCCGGGCTCGACGCGGTGCATGCCGCGTGACCCCCGACCCGGGCGACTTCGCGCTCACTCCGTGCGGAGCGGGCGGAGCGTGCGGGCGTAGTCCTCCTTGAGCACCGCGAGGTGGAGCCAGGCCTCGATCCGGGTCACCCCGGGCAGCGCGCGCAGGCGCTCCAGGCTCGCGTACAGGGCGCCGGCCGAGGGCTCAACGAGTGTCGCGACCGCGTCGAAGCGGCCGAGCGTGCGGGCGGCGAAGTCGACACCGCGACCGCGGCGCAGCTCCTCGATCACGGCCTCGTCGTCGTCGCCGAGGGTCATGCCCACGCCCATCGACAGCTGCCGGTGCGCGAGGCCGCGTGCCTCGACCGCGCTGATCTTGATGACGCCCGCGTCGATGAGCCGCTGCACCCGGGTCGCGACGGCGCTGGGGGAGAGGCGCACCTCTTCGCCGAGCGCGCGGAAGCTCATGCGGCCATCGGCCTGCAGGTGCTCCACGAGGGCTTCGTCGATCGCGTCGAGCGTGACCCCGCCGTGGTACTCCGACACGAAGAACCCCTTGATCACGGTGGAGTAGATGATGGTGTTGATGTCGAGCACGCCTGCGCTGCCGCGGATGCGGGCGAGCAGGTCGTGCAGTTCCGACATCGACCCCACGCGCACCTCGGTCACGATGTCGTGCGCGCCGCCGACGGCCGACACGAGCACGGTCTCGCTCATGTCGCGCAGGTGCTCGGCCACGACCTCGACGGCGCCGTCAGTGCGGATCGACACGTGCGCGAGGACGTGCTGGCCGAGGAAGACCGGGTCCACCGCGGCGACCACGCGCACCGTGCGGTCGGCCAGCAGCGTGCGCAGTCGTGCAGCCACCGCGGCCCTGGACTGCCCGAGCCGCTCGGCCAGGGCGCGGATGCTCGCGCGCCCGTCCTCCTGGAGCGCGCGGATGAGTTCGGCGTCGAAATCCATGGCTGCGTCCCGATCCGTCAGTTTCCCCGGTCTGCACGACGACGCGCGCAGAACCTCAGCGTAACCCCGTGTGTGACCGGCGGGAAGGCCCGCTTTGCGTGCACAAGGGACCAGAAGTCCAGTGAATCCCCGTTCTCGCTGGAGTTCTGCCCTTGCCGCCGGGTCGTCACGTCCCTAGCATCGATCGCTATCCGACACCATCCGCGAAGGAGCGGGTCCATGACCACCACCCCCACCCCCCGAAGCGGCGTCCACAGCCGCGCACGCCGCGCCGGCATCGCCGCCTTCGTCGGCACCACGATCGAGTGGTACGACTTCTACGTCTACGCCACGGCCGCCGCCCTCGTCTTCGGCCCGCTGTTCTTCCCGAGCGACGACCCCCTCGCCGAGACCGCCGCGGCGTTCGCGACGTTCGCCGTCGCCTTCCTCGTCCGTCCCCTCGGCGGCATCGTCTTCGGCCACATCGGCGACAAGCTCGGCCGCCGGGTCTCGCTCGTCATCACCCTGCTGCTGATGGGCGCCGCGACCGTGCTCGTCGGCTGCCTCCCCACCTACGAGAACATCGGCATCCTCGCGCCGATCCTCCTGATCCTGCTGCGCGCCATCCAGGGCCTCGCGGTCGGTGGCGAGTGGGGTGGCGCCGTGCTCATGAGCGTCGAGCACGCCCCGGAGAAGTCGAAGACGTTCTACGGCGGCTTCACCCAGCTCGGCAACCCCGCCGGCGCGCTGCTCGCCTCGGGCATCTTCGCGATCATGGCCCGCGGCGGCGACACGTTCATCATCGACGGCGGCTGGCGCATCCCGTTCCTGCTGTCGATCGTGCTGATCGCCGTCGGCCTGTGGGTCCGCTACCGCGTGGAGGAGTCGCCGGTCTTCGAGGAGAAGATCGAGGGCCGCAAGCAGTCCATGCCCCTCGCCTTCGCGCTGCGCGTCAACTGGAAGCCGATCCTGCTCGGCATCGGCATCCTGCCCATCTCCACGGGCGGCTACTACCTGGCCACGACGTTCGCCACCGCCTACGCGACCGGCGAGCCCATCGCGATCAGCGAGCAGGTGATCCTCGACGCCATGACGATCGCCTCGTTCGTGGAGTTCGTGGTCACGCTGCCGGTCGCCTGGCTCGGCGACAAGTGGGGCCGCAAGAACGTGATGTACATCGGCCTGATCACCTCGGTGCTGACGTTCGCGCCGTTCCTGCTGGTGATGCCGGGACGGGTCGAGCCGCTGATCTTCCTGCTCGCCTCGCTGGTGCGCATCGCGATGAGCGCGACCTACGCCCCGATCGCCGCGATCCTCGCGCAGATGTTCCGCCCGCAGGCGCGCTACACCTCGATCGCCCTCTCCTACGGCGTGGGTGCCGCGATCTGGGCCGGCTTCTCGCCCTGGTTCGCGACGCAGCTGATCGCCTGGACCGGCAGCGTCTGGTCGGTGATCGCGATGTTCGTCGGCATGGCCGTGATCGCCGGGATCTGCACGCGCCTCGCGCCGCAGCACTCCGACGAGGCACCGGTCACGGCCTCGTTCACCGCCCGGACCGACACCACGGCGAACCGCCTGCCCTGATCGGCTCCGGCTCCCCACCCGCACGACCCCACCGCGAACAGGCTCCTCATGCGCAAGCTCACCCCCTTCGACCGCTCGGCCCAGGCCGCCCCCGCCCTCGTCACCGCCCGCGCCATCCACACCGCGGACGCGGCGGACACCACCGCGACCGCGATGCTCACCGACCGGGGGCGCATCGTCGCCCTCGGCACGGTCGCGGAGTGCGAGGACGTGGCGGCCAGGGCCGGGCTGACCCCGGAGCGCGTCGAGCTCGGCGACGCGGTCGTGGTGCCCGGGTTCGTCGACGCGCACGCGCACCCGCTCATGTTCGGGCAGATGATGACGTGGGTGGACTGCGGGCCGGAGAAGGCGGGCAGCATCCCCGAGATCGTCGCCCTGCTGAAGGCCGCGGCGGCCGGGCTCCCCGCCGGTCGCCCGGTGCGCGGCTACGGCTACGAGCAGCGCAACCTCGCCGAGAAGCGCCACCCCACCCGGTTCGAGCTCGACGAGGTCGCGTCCGATCGGGAGGTGTACCTCATGAACGCCTCGGGTCACGGCGGCGTCGTGAACTCCTACACGCTCGACATCAACGGCGTGGACCGCGACACCCCGAACCCGGACGGCGGGGAGTTCTTCCGCGACGCCGACGGCGAGCTCACCGGGGAGCTGTCCGACGCGGCGTGCAACATCCTGACGGGCGTGCACGGGGTGAAGATCGGCCACCACGGCCCGAACTTCCACCTGGCCGATGAGCCGGAGGAGCACCTGCGGCAGCTCGACGCCGCGACGCAGCGGTTCCTTGCGGGCGGTGTCACCTCGATCGGCGACTGCCAGGTCACGCGCCGCGAGTTCGACATGTACCTGCGGCTCGCGGAGGCCGGGCGGCTCGAGCTGCGCGTGTCGATGTACCTGCTGTCGCATCTGCTCGACGAGGCGCTCGAGATGGGGCTCGTCGGACAGTTCGGCAACGCGCACCTGAGCTTCGCCGGCATCAAGTTCTACGCCGACGGCACCCTCGGCGGCTGGACCGCGTACTTCCCCGACGGCTACGTGGGCGACCCGTGCCGCACGGGCCAGCTGTACCACGAGCCCGCCGACTACGCCGAGCTGATCCGCAAGGCGCACGCCGCGGGGCTCCAGACGGCGACGCACGCGCAGTCGCCCACCGCGATCGAGATGGTCGTGTCGGCGATCGAGGCCGCGCTCGCCGAACGTCCCGATGCGGACGCCCGGCACCGCATCGAGCACTGCGGCCTGCCCACGCCCGAGCAGATCGCGCGCATGGCGACCGCGGGCATCCGTCCCGTCAACCAGACCCAGCACTACTTCAACTGGGGCGAGGGTGTGGAGGAGGCCATCGGCACCCCGGGCGAGCGGTTCAACCCGCTCGGCGAGTTCGAGCGGGCGGGCGTGCCCATGACGATCTCCTCCGACGCCCCGGTCGCCGAGCCGATCCCGCTGGAGGCCATCCAGACGGCGGTCACCCGCGTCACCCGCCGCGGCCACCGGCTCGGGCCCGACGACCTGCGCATCTCTGCGCTCGCCGCTCTGCGCGCCCACACGATCGAGGGGGCCGTGTCGATCGGGCGGGAAGACGACCTGGGCTCGCTGGAAGTGGGCAAGCTCGCCGACTTCGCGGTGCTCTCGGACGACCCGCTGGCCGTGCCCGCCGAGGAGATCGCGGCCATCGAGGTGCGCGAGACCTGGGTCGACGGCGTGCGCCGCCACGTCGCCGCCCGCACCACGGCCGGCGTCTGAACGAGGATACGAGCATGAGCGCCGACGCGAACCCCACCGCCCCGTACGCCGACACGGCGGGTCGCGCGGTGCTGGAGACCATCCGCGGCTACGGGGTGACGGCGGTGTTCGGCATCCCCGGCACCCACAACCTGGAGCTGTACCGGCCCCTGGCCGACCTCGGCATCCGCGCCGTCACCAACCGGCACGAGCAGGGCTCCGGCTACGGCGCCGACGGCTGGGCGCAGCAGACCGGGCTCCCCGGCGTCGTGATCACCACGTCGGGCCCCGGGCTGCAGAACGCCCTGAGCGCGATCGGCACCGCGTTCTGCGAGTCGCGTCCGCTGATCGTGCTGTCGCCCGGGGTGCCGCTCGGCGCGGAGTTCGCCGACGTGGGCACCCTGCACGAGACGAAGGACGCCACGGCCATGGTCGGCGCGATCGCGGAGTGGTCGCGCCGGGTGACCACGGCGGCCGAGGGGGTGGAGGCCGTGCACGACGCCTTCCACCTCTTCCGCACCGGGCGCCCGCGCCCCGTGCACATCGAGATCCCGCTCGACGTGCTGGAGGCCCCGGCCGACGTGCCCGCCGCCGCCCGGGCGCCCCGTCCGA
>NZ_SSDO01000079.1:0-6993 GCF_004794395.1 Microbacterium sp. K41
CCCGTCGAGCCCGCACCGGCCCCCGTCGAGCCCGCGTCGGTTCCGGCCCCGGTCGAGGCTGCACCGGCCGAGGCTGCACCGGCTCCCGTCGAGGCCGTCGCGACCCTCTCCGAGCCCGTCGCTGCGGCGGCAGAGGGCTCGACGATCGCCGAATAGACTGGAGTCATGACTCCGGATCCCGCCCCCGTCCCCGGCGTCGAACGTCAGGCGCTGACCGCGCTCGACCTCGTGCGCGTCGTCGTCCTGATCGCGGCGATCGCCTCTCTCGCCCTGTGGGGCTTCGCGAGCTGGGACCTGCCGTGGAACATCGTGATCGGCATCGGCGCGCCGGTCACGGCCCTGCTGCTGTGGGCACTGTTCCTGTCGCCCCGCCCCGTGCTGCGCGTGCACCCGTTCCTGCGTGCGCTGGTCGAACTGCTCATCTACGTGGGTGTGACGATCGCGTGGTGGTCCATGGGCCAGGCCCTGATCGGCACCGCCTTCGCCCTCGTCGCCGTGGTCGCCGGTGTTCTCAGCGGTCGCCGCGCCCTGACGTGAACTCGCCGTCGTGAGCATCCCGTCGTGAGCGTCGTCCCGCTGCTGCAGCAGGCGCTCGGCGCGCTCGTCGACACCGACGAGGACGCGCTCGAACGGGCGCGCTCCGACCGCTCCGGCCATGCCGCCGCGGGGCGCCCGCTGGCGATCGTGCATGCCGAGCGCGTGGAGCACGTGCAGGAGACCCTGCGCATCGCCTCGGCGACGCGCACGCCCGTGGTGGTCCGCGGCGCCGGCACGGGCCTCGCCGGGGCGGCCAACGCGGGCGAGGGTGAGATCGTGCTGTCGCTGCGACGCATGACGGCGATCCACGAGGTCCGCTCCGATGATCTGCTGGCCGTGGTCGAGCCCGGCATCCTCAACGCCGAGCTCAATGCCCACCTCGCGTCCTTCGGCCTGTGGTGGGCACCCGACCCCGCGAGCCGCGACATCTCGACGGTCGGTGGCAACATCGCCACGGGCGCGGGAGGACTGCTCTGCGCGAAGTACGGCGTCGTGCGGGATGCCGTCCTCGGCGTCGACCTCGTACTGGCCGACGGGCGGCTTCTGCACCTGGGGCATCGCAGCGTCAAGGGCGTCACGGGCCTCGACCTGACGGCTCTCGTCGTGGGTTCGGAGGGCATCCTCGGCGTCGTGGTCGGCGCGACGCTCAAGCTCCGGCGGCTCGTCCCCGGCGAGAGCTGCACCGTGACGGCTCTGTTCCCCGGTGTCCGCGCCGCGGCCGCCGCCTCAGCCGCCGTGACCGCCGCCGGGGTGCAGCCCGCGATCATGGAGCTCATGGACGCCCCGAGCCTCGCGGCCGTGCACGCTCTGCTCGGCCTGCCGGCGCCGACGCCCGGCACGGCGCAGCTGACCATCCAGACCGACGGGCCCGCTGCGGCCGCCGAGGCCGACGCGATCGACGCCATCCTGCGCGCCAACGACGGCGTCACCGAGGTGTCGCACGATCGCGCGGAGGGCGAGCGGCTGCTTGCGATCCGCCGGTCCATGCACGCCGCGATGGCCTCCCTCGGCACCACCCTGATCGAAGACGTCTCCGTGCCGCGGAGCGCCATGCCGGCGATGTTCGACGAGATCGCCCGCATCGAGCGCGAGTACGGTCTCGTGATCCCCACGGTCGCGCACGCGGGGGACGGCAATCTGCACCCGAACTTCGTGTTCGAGGGACCCGAGACCCCGGCACACGTCTGGGCCGCCGCCGACGAGCTGTTCCGCGCGGCGATCCGCCTGGGCGGCACGCTCACGGGCGAGCACGGCATCGGGGTGCTCAAGCGGCGCTGGCTTGCGGAGGAGCTCGGCGACGACCAGTGGCGGCTGCAGCGCGAGATCGCCGCCGTCTTCGATCCGCTCGGGATCCTCAACCCAGGGAAGGTGTTCGTCCCCGATGCCTGACATCCACGTGAGCGCGGCGGTGATCGTCGACGACCAGGGCCGCGTGCTGGTGGTCCGCAAGCACGGCACGACCAGGTTCATGCAGCCTGGAGGCAAGCCGGAGCCCGGCGAGAGCGCCGCGCAGACCCTCATCCGCGAACTGCACGAGGAACTCGGCGTGGCACTGCGCGAGAGCGACCTCCGTCCGCTCGGACGGTTCGTGTCCGCCGCCGCGAACGAACCGGGTCACCGGGTCGTCGCCGATGCCTTCACCGCAGCGATCGACCCAGCCGGGGTGCGGGTGCAGGCCGAGCTCGCGGAGCTGCGATGGATCACCCCGGAAGACGCGGAGACGCTCCCGCTGGCGCCGCTGAGCGTGGAGCACCTGCTCCCCCTCGCCTGGCCGGCCGCGACCCGGTGAGTCGGGGTCAGATCCCCTGCCAGGCCGGCTTGTTCGCGAACGTGTACCGGTAGTAGTCGGCGAGCTGCAGCCGGGAGGCCGCCGCCTCGTCGACCACGATCGTCGCATGCGGGTGGAGCTGGATCGCCGAGCCGGGCAGCAGGGCCGTCAGCGGACCCTCGACCGCTCCGGCGACCGCCTCCGCCTTGCCCTCGCCGAACGCGAGGAGCACGAGGTGCCTGGCCTGCAGGATCGTGCCCAGACCCTGCGTGATGCAGTGCATGGGGACATCGTCGATCGAGTCGAAGAAGCGGGCGTTGTCCTCGCGCGTCTGCTCGGTGAGGGTCTTCACCCGGGTGCGCGACGCGAAGGAGGAGCCGGGCTCGTTGAAGCCGATGTGCCCGTCGGTGCCGATGCCGAGGATCTGCAGGTCGACGCCGCCCGCCTGCTGGATCGCGGCCTCGTAGTCCTCACCCGCGTGCTGGATGGTCGCCTCCGCGCCGTTGGGCACGTGGATGCGCTGCGGGTCGAGGCCCAGGGGCTCGACGACCTCGCGGGTGATCACGGAGCGGTAGCTCTCGGGGTGGGCGGGGTCGATGCCGACGTACTCGTCGAGGGCGAAGCCGCGCACCCGGGAGACGTCGCGCCCGGCGAGCTGCGCGCGCAGGGCCTGGTAGACCGGCAGCGGCGTGGAGCCCGTGGCCAGGCCGAGGACGGCGTCCGGACGACGGTCGATCAGCTCCACGATCTCGGTGGCGACCAGCGCACCGGCGGCCTCGGGACTCTCGACGATGACGACCTCAGCCATGCGGAACGATCTCCTTCTCAGAAATGGATGCGCCCACCAGAGCGGCGCCGAGTGCGGCGGCGGGGGAACCCGCGGGGAGCAGTTCGATTCTCTCATCCAGGCGCAGAGACCTCGCGAACGGTGACGCCTCGGCGCCGGCGTGCAGTGCGGCCCTGATGCCTTCGTCGAGGCGGCTTCCCATGGCCGTGAGGCCGCCCCCGATCACCACCGTCTCGACGTCGGCCGACAGCACCAGCACGCGGACCGCGGCGGCCGCGCCGAAGAAGAGGTCGTCACGCAGCGCGAGCGCCAGCGGGTCGCCGGCATCGGCGGCGTCGAAGATGTCCCTGACCGGCAGCGCGCCGGGTCGACCCCAGGCCTTGGCGAGTGCGCCGCCGCCGCAGAACGTCTCCACGCAACCGCGCTGTCCGCACCCGCACAGGCGTCCGTGCGGGTCGACCGAGATGTGGCCGACCTCGCCGGCGGTCCCGCGCGATCCTCGCCAGATGCGACCGTCCACGACGATGCCCGCGGCCACACCGGTGCCGAGGTTCAGGTACGCCATCGAACCGCTCACGCCGCTGAGCACGGCGGCTCCGAGCGCCGCCGCCTTCACGTCGTTCTCGACGCGGAACGGCACGCCGAGCGCTCGCTCCGCCCGGTCGGCCAGGTCGAGCGACTCGACCCCGAGGTTGACGGCGTGCACGACGCGCCCCGCGTCCGCATCGACCAGCCCGGGGATGCCCACACCGACGGACCCGACGGCCGACAGCGGGCCCCCGGTCTCATCGGCGAGGGCGACGACGGTCGACACGATGCTGTCGACGACGGCGTCCTCGCCCCAGCCCGTGGCGCGGCGCAGGCGTCCGAGGATCTCACCGGCGGGGTCGACGGCGACGGCGTCGATCTTGGTTCCGCCGACATCCAGGCCAACACGAATCGGCCGACCGGGCAGGTCGGCGGCAGCGGTTCCGGTCATCGGATGCCGGTCTCGGTCGTGGTCGCGGAGGTCACGACACCCCCAGCTGCCCGGAGAGCACCATGACCGCGGCTCCGCGGAGCACGATGTCGTCCTGATGCGTGAGCCGCACCATCACGTCTTCGAACACGCCCTCCAAGGTGCGCGCGTGCAGGGTCTCGACCGCGGCGTCGATCAGCGTGCCGTCGAGCAGTTCCGCCGGGCCGGAGAGGACGACCTCGGACAGGTCGAGCGCGGCGACGATCGGGGCGATGGCGATGGCCATGCGCGTGCCTGCGTCGCGCAGGATGTCCTCGCGCGCCGAGGGGTCGGCGTCGAGGGCCTCCCGCATCCGGCTGACGCTGAGCCAGGCCTCCAGGCAGCCGATCTTGCCGCAGGCGCAGCGCGGGCCGCCATCGGTGCCGACGACCACGTGTCCGATCTCCCCCGCGGCGAAGCGACTGCCCAGCAGCGGCTGGCTGCCCGTGATGAGGCCGGCACCCACGCCTCGGCCGATCTTGATGAGCATGAAGTCGGCCTTCGCCTCGCCGAAGGTGTATTCCGCGAGGACAGCGGCGTTCGCGTCGTTGCGCGCGAGGACGGGCAGGTCGAGCTCGGCGCCGAGCTTCGCCTCGAGCGGGAAGTCGGTCCAGCCGAGGTTGGGCGAGCTCAGCACCAGACCGTCCGGTCGCACGACGCCCGGCGTGCCGATGCCGACGCCGAGCACGGGGCGCGTGGCGGCGTCGACGAGGCTCTGTGCGAGCTCGCGGAGCGCGGCGTAGGCGGCCTCCCCGTCCGGGCGCTCCGGGCGAGGCACCTGGCGGCGCTCCAGCACGTCGCCGTCGAGGCTCAGCACGGCTCCCTCGAAAGCGTTCGGACCCGACAGGTCGAGGCCGACGATCTGGTGCCCGGCGCGGTCGATGTCGATGAGGATCGGCGGCTTCCCCGGACCCACCGCCTCGCGGACGCCCATCTCGATCACGATGCCGTCGGCGATGAACTCCGCGACGAGGTCGGAGATCGTGACCCGGGTCAGTCCGGTCTCCCGGGAGAGGTCGGCGCGACTCATCGCTCCGGAGTGGTACAGCGTCTGCAGCACGAGCGCGCGGTTGTGTCCGCGGGCGTGCTCGGGGAGCACCTTGGTTCGCGAGCGCAGGTGCCGCGCGGGCCCGAAGGCGTGCGCGTTCGCGGCGACGAAGTCTGTCGTCGCCGCGGGGCGCTGATCATCCGAAACGGACATGTTTGTTAGTAGACCTTACGAACAAAAATTGCGCAACCTCTGCCCGCGAGGCCGCGGCCAGGGTTACCGAAACGTTACATTACTTTCGAGCCGCGCGGGCCCGTGCCGCAGAACCGTCCAGGAGCCGCTCCACCAGCCCCGCGACGATGGCCTCGCGCGCCTCCACCGTCAGCGGCTTTCCCGGAACGCCGGGGCGGCGCTGATCCGGGGACGGGCCATCCAGCGGACGATACCGCACCCCCGCCGCCGCCAGGCGACGCAGATGCGTCGGAAGCCGCCGCATGAAGTCCGCGAACGGCCTCGGTTCCCCGCCCTCCCACAGCCGCTCGGCGATCGCGGCGAGCCGCGGGAACATCGCGAAGTCCACGCGGTCCCGGCTGGGCAGGTGCTCGCTCCACACGTTCGCCTGACCGCCCACCGCACGGTCCTCGATCCGGAGCGAGTACGCGCGGGCGAGCGGCAGCGGGGGTCCCACCCTGATCGGCTCCTCGGGCGACTCCGACTGCGGATAGTCGAGGTAGACCTCCAGGTCGGGGCACGCCACCACGGGGATCCCGCGGCTCAGTGCCTCCCGCATCGCGACGGGTCCGCGCCACGCGAGGATGCGCACGCCCTCCGGCACCTCGCCCTCCAGCACCTCGTCCCACGCGAGCGCCGTGCGCCCCCGCGCGCGCACGTGCGCCACGAAGTGCGCGGTGAACCAGGGCTGCACGTCGTGCGGCGTCGCCAGGCCCAGCGCGCGCATCCGCTCCGCCGCCGCCTCGCTCTGCGCCCACTCCGTCACGGGCACCTCGTCCCCGCCGATCCCGATCCACTCCGCGTCGAACACGTCGCAGAGGGCATCGATCGCCGCACGGCCGAACGCCAGCGAGGCCTCCGTCGGGGCGAGCGTGCGTGCGTTCACGCCGAACCGCTCCCACGGGCCGCTCGCCGGCACGCCCACATCGGTGTTGCCGAGCTCGGGGTACGCGGCCAGCGCGGCCTGGATGTGCCCGGGCAGCTCGACCTCCGGCACCAGGGTCACGCCGCGCTCCGCCGCATAACGGACGAGGTCGCGCAGCTCGTCCGTCGTGTAGAAGCCCTCGTGCACGCCGGGCTCGACCGTGGCCTCGGGCCCGTGCCCGCGCTGGGTGGCCTCCCGTCGCGCGCTGACCTCCGTCAACCGCGGGTAGCCGGGCACTTCGAACCGCCAGCCCTGATCGTCGGTGAGGTGCAGCTGCAGGATGTTCAGGTGGTGCAGCGCCAGCAGGTCGATCAGACGCCGCACGTCGTCGACCGGGCGGAAGTGCCGCGCCACGTCGAGCATGACGCCGCGCCAGCCGTACGCCGGCGCCCCCTCCCACACACCGGCCGGAAGCAGCACCTCGGCCTGCGCAGGGGCGTCGGGGTCGCGCAGCTGCCGCAGCACGGTGGCGCCCCGGAAGACCCCGAGCGGACTCGCACCGCGGATCTCGACCCCGTCGGCGGACACGGTCACGCGGAACGCCTCGTCCCCCACGCGGCCGGCGCGGGCGGCCGCGGCCCCGAGGGCGTCATCCAGCGTGAGACGGATGCCCTGACCGGTCCCCTGGCCTCCCCCGCCCAGCCAGTCGACGGACGCGGACAGCTCGGGCACCGCGTCGATCGGGGTGTCCGGCCGCCACGCGAACCGAGCAGCCGCGGCATCGACGTGCGCCGCGATCGCCGGCACGGTCGCCCGGTGC
>NZ_SSDO01000080.1:0-6294 GCF_004794395.1 Microbacterium sp. K41
CCGGACCCGCAGGCCCCGCCGGCGCGACCGGCCCCACCGGACCCGCAGGCCCGCTCTGCCCCGACGGGTCCACGGCTGCCACCGGCTGGATCAGCATGGCCGACACCGACCTCGGCCCGTTCACCCCGACGCAGGCGACCGTCTGCGTCCACACAACGACAGGAGTCACCCCATGACCACCGATCCCATCGTTCCCGCCGCCGTCCGGCTAGCAGCCAAGCGCGCGTTCGTGCGGACCACCTACCAGGCATACGCCGCGACCCTCGGCGCCGGCATCTCCGTCACCGTCGTCCTCGGCATCATCACCGGCCAGGTCGATATCGTCGCCACGGCCGTGCAGTTCGGCGTCGCCGTGGCCGCGCCGCCCCTTGCCGGTCTCGTGGCGTGGCTGAACGTCACCTCGACTGGCATCCCGAAGGACTACGCCGACGTGGTGCTGGTCGAGCACGCACTCGCCCCGGCCTCGAAGGCGATGGCCGACCAGGACAGTGCTGTGCAGCGCGTCCAGTTGCGTCGAGACTTCAAGGGGGAATGATGGCAACAGTCAGCGGGTACCTCTCCGATTTGACGAAGCAGGCCCTCTCGGGGAGGTTCCCGCGGCTGTTCTTCCGCATCGAGCGCCCGTCCACGGCTGGCGCGAACCTCATCGTCACCGATCGCGTCGAGGCCACTATCAACGACGCCACCGGCGCGTTCACGGTCGACCTCGTGGCATCGGATGAGCTAATCCCCGAGGTGCCCTACACCGTGACAGCCGACTGGGACGCGGGTCGACAGATCGACGTCCTGACCGGGCTGCGCGTCCCCGCTGCGGGCGGCGCGATCTCGGACCTCATTCTCGCGTCCGGCCTCGCCGCAGAGCTCAACAGCGCTCTCTTCGGGTGGGGGCCACCGCCGCCGAACCTCGGCCCCGGGCTGTACTACGACCTCGAATCCGGCGAGGTCTACGGCGAAGACCCTGGAGGTAACTGACATGGCAGGCAAGATCCCCCTCGGCAAGCCCGAGTTCGCCTCCGACATCACCACGAGCGCACTCATCGACCAGGCCGGGTCGCGCACCCAGGTAGCCCTCGATGGGCGGCTGACGACCGTCGCGGTGGATGTCATCGTGAACAACCCCGAGGTCGTGGACAACGCCAAGGCGGGTGCTGCGGCTGCGGCCCAGGATGTCGAGGGCCTCGCCCGGGTCGAGCAGGGTAAGAACCTGTTCGATCCGTCGAAGCGGCAGATCGGCTACACGCTCCGCAACGTCGATGGCTCTGCCGTGGCGCTCGCCGGCTACTCGGTGTCCGACTACATCCCGGTCGTCGCTGGGCAGCAGGTCACGGTGAGCTCGGCGCGCAACATCGCCATGTACAACGCCAGCAAGGGGTACCGCGGGATCGGCGAGTACATCGACAACTCCTCCCACGGCGTGGTCACCGTCACCCCGGTCGTCGACGGGTTCCTGCGGGCGTCGGTGTCCGATTCCCGGCTGGCGACGTTCCAGGTCGAGAAGGGCGCAGCATCGACGGCGTATGAGCCGTACGCCCGGTACCTCGATCCGGCGATCACGGTGCAGGCCACCGCCGCCGGCCCGCTGCTCGCCAGCCGCACCGGCGACGCGGTGAACGTCACCACGGGGACGCTGTCAACGTCGCTGAACCTGACCGCCGCGGACGGGAAGAACCAGGTCCTCAACTTCCTGTCGACGACCTCCGGCGGGACCGCGTTCCATACGATCCCCGACTCGGTCGCCCCGATCCGCACCCAGCAGGGGACGATCGGCGCGAACCACGGGTTCGCTTTCGTCGGCCGGTGGGCGTCGCACGACAAGACCACGGCAGACCTCGGGTCGGTGTGGACCGACGGGACACGCGAGTACGTGATCCTGAAGGTCGACGGCACCGGGGTGTGGATCGGCGGCAGCGTCAGCTTTGCCGGTGATGGGTCCGCGTCGTCGGCGAACGTCGCACCGGCCGCGGCGCTCACTCATGTCTCCGGGGCGACGAACACCTCGACGATCCCGAGCTCTGGCTACTCCCTGCAACAGCTGTACCCGGCGATCGCGAACCGGGTCGTGTCGGGCACGCTCGACGCGGCGCCGATCGCGAACGGTCGCGGCCGGGAGATCGTGTTGCGCGAGTCGTACGAGATCCTCGACTACGCGTCGCTGTACGCGCTCGCGAAGGCGAACATCGGCGTCCCGTACACGGCACTGCCGGTCGCCGCCGCCGTGCGGGTCGAGTCCGAGTGGCGGATCCGCAACGGTCTCAAGATGATCGGGTACGTCGCACTCACCGAGGTGTCCCCGACCCGGCTGGGCCAGACGGGGTTCTTCCAGGCGGAGGCGATGAGCACGCCGGCGCAGCAGACCCGGTGGCTGCCCGGTGTCAAGGCGATCGGCGGCCGGGACTACTCGGCCGGGGTCGCGCACTCCGCGCTCACCGTGTCGGACACCGTCACCGCCGCCGACCTCTATAACCCGAACGTCCCACCCACCGTCCTCTTGGACTGGCGGCAGGACCTCGGTGTCGGTTTCGCGATGGCGTACGACCCGTGGACCGGAGCGTCGGCGAACACGGCACGTCTGGCGAACGCGTCGAGCAAGCTTTGGGACCTCCGCAATACCCGGAAGATCTACCCGAACGCGATCGTCGACCTCGCTCCCGGCTGGGGGCGTGTCGAAGCGCGCGGGTACCGGGCGTATCTGACTGCCACCGAACGCGACCAGATTCTCGCACGCCCGACCGACGCCCTCGCGGCCGTCGCGACGCTGCGAACCATCGTGGGCTGATCTCAGCCCACAGGGCACGCAACGAATGGGCCCTCGACTCGTTACCGTACGAGTCGAGGGCCCTTTCGTCATGTAAGCCCGTGACCCCTGTGACGCGCGCGTCACACCACCACCGATCAAGGAAAGCGAGGGTGCATCATCGACAGCACCACCGACACGACCATTGCCGCGCTGATGGCTGACCCCACCAGCGAGACCGGCTCCACCCTGCGAGCGATCATCGACAGCAAGGTGCGCGACATGTTCGCCACCTTCCTCGGCTACCCTCCGCCCGCCGGATTCCCCGGCTACTCCCGCCTCCCGCTTCCGCGGGTCTCCTACCGTCCCGCGACCGACACTTTCGACGTCGACGTGGACTACGCCGCGCTGATCCCGGTCGGAGGTGTGACGTACTACGTCTCCGCGGACGCCCCGAGCAGCGGCAACGAGGGGCTCACCCCCGCCTCGCCGATCACGGTCGGCACCGCGATCGGCAAGCCCGACGTCGGCGAGATCCGCTACGCGCCCGGCGAGTACTTCCGCGACAACCACGCACGCTCGACGGACTTCATCACCCGCGACATCCGACACATCGCCACCGGCGCCGGCGTGCGCGTCACCGGGTTCAACAGGCCCCGGTCGCTGGCGTGGACACTCGTCGCGGGCGCCATCTACCAGACCACCCGCAGCGCAGCCCAGCGCGTCTACGACGCCGTCAACCTCACCCCCGAGGGCGACCACCGCGAGTACCTGCGCCGCCCCGACCTGGCGAGCATCACCGGGGAGGGCGAGTACGCGATCGTCGGCAACCTCGTCTACGTGTGGGCGATCGGATCCACGAACATGACGACCACCACCGGTCAGGACCAGCTCCGCGTGCAGGTCACCGCCCGCACCGGCGTCGCGACCGATGCCTCCACGCAGTACGTCGAGGGGATCACCTTCGAGGGCAGCACCGTGGGCGGACTCCGCACCAGCGGAACCGGGCTCATCATCGCGAAGGGCACCACCGTCAAGTACGCCCCCGTCAACGGCGTCTTCAGCACCGGTGGCGCCATGGTCCTCGACCACGTCACCGTGGCGTGCTCCGGAGCGGACGGGTTCAACTACCACGTGTACGCGCCGGCCGAGTACTGCGAGTTCATCGAGATCGGGTGCACCTCCCGCAACAACGGGCAGACCGACGGCGCCACGACGAACAACGCCACCACGGCGCACGAGACCGCTGTGGGCATCCGCGTCAACGGCGCCTACTCCACCGCGCACGGGCCGCTCGTCGCAGACGTGAACCAGGCGAAGACGTGGAACCTCGGCTGCGTCAGCGGCTACTCCACCACGACGGCGGCGTCGCAGCAGTCCGCGTTCCGCGTCGACGCGACCGGGTACACCGAAGACCAGGCAACCATGTGGCTCGACCGGTGCGAAGCCGTGAGCGTCGACAAGGGCCTTCACGCAACCGGCGGCGGACGCATCATCCACCGCGACACCATCTACACGTCGGTCACCACCCCGACCGTCACCGCCACCGGCGGCGTCATCGAGGAGTACCTCAACGTCGCATGATCGATGAAGACCCCCACCTCCCCGGGGAGGTGGGGGTCTTCATCTGCGTATCGATCAGAATTGGTAGGCGAGCTCCTCGGCATGCGCCGCACTCGCCAGGACGTTGAAGGAGGCAACCGTTTCGGGGTTCTGCGCAAGCCAGATGCGCAACATTCCCATGGTCGAGTCGTGATGGACGTCAATCGTGTCGATCGATTCAAGACCGTCGACATCCCACGACCAGACCATGAAGCCGTCGCGCTCGGCGAAGATCACGTTGGCGCACCCGCCAACCTCGGTGACGCGTGCATTCACGTCGCCGACGCAGTCATCGGCAAGGGCAACGACGATCGGAGCTACCCCATCTGCGCGTCGAACGCTGAGAATGTCGCCGTGTCCGTGTGCTCGGAGGCGCGACAGAGACTTCATCACGCGGGTGGTGATTGTGGAACGGTCGTCGAGCAGCTTCTCAGCCATGGGTCCCTCCACCAGAAGCAAACTGATACCTACTATGCACCATGTCGTACGCCCTGTCGTGACAGTCTTGCACGTCGGCCTGTGAGTACAACGAAAGCACGTGACGCGAGTCGTTGGGCTGCTGGTGGCCGGTAGTGTGCTCGTGCAAACTGCCGTGAAGGGTGCACACCGAGTAGCGCTCCGCCCAGTCCCCGGTGTGCTCGCGGGACTGCCATGCCATGAAGAAGCGGACCAGGCGGCCTTCGCACCAGTAAAGAGTGACATGGAGCCGGTTGTTTGGATCAAGGTAAAGCTCTGAGGGGTCGGGGTCGCACTCCGACTCAGCCGGCGGATGGTAGAGCTCCTGGGCGGCGATCTCGGCGGCCGCGAGGGCGAGATGCTCTCTCGCCTGGCGGCGTGCCTGATTCCGGCTGTGTCGCCCCAGGTTTCGCCCCGCCATACCGCGAGAGTCTATCCGGGCTGACCCTCGGATGTTACCGGTCAGGTGGGCGTCCCGGGCCTCTACTCGCCCCCGCGTGGAGGCCCGGGACGGGAGTCATCGTCTGTGCCGAAGTTCCCCAGAACATTCGTCGCCCCAGCGGTGCAGCAGATGGTGCTCCTTGTGAGCACGGGGGGCTGTGCTCACGCGAGTAACTCTAGTCGCGTGAGTAATTCGATCCTGGGCGATTGCCGAGAGCCCAGGAGGGCATCTCTGTCCGTGGCGAGCTGCACGGCGATGCCCCGCAATGCCGCCCTAGGGAACGACCTCAAGCGTTGCAGTGGCGGGGCTTGTGTTCGCTGGCTCGGGCACCAGGTACAGTCCGGTCGGGGCGTTGGCGGTATATGCGAGCGCGTCCACCCACGCGCGGTTGACCGCGGGCGGTCGGCTGCCCGCGTACTTGAACGCCAAGGATGATTGAGCGTGAACCCAGACTGTGGTGCGACCGCCACCGGTGCTCGCGTCTTCCTTCCACGTGAAGGCGAAGGGCTCTCCGCGGCGCAGCTTCGCTGTCATGACCAGTTGCAGGTGAGTGAGTGCACGGTCTTCGATGTCCGTCTTCTGGACGCCGTCATAAATCAACTTGCCCATGATGAGCCCCCTCTTCTCGTCACAGGAACTCGCGCCAAGGGGCGCGGTCAAGATGATCGCTGTGTGGTACCGCGCCATGATTCTACCGGTTGGGCGCGTCACCCGGCGGCGTTCATGGCGCATCGTCGAGCCGCACAGCATCGCCGCATATGCAGCAGCGGTAGGTGAGTTCGCCGGCGCGGATTCAATGCCGGCGGCGAGGGGAATGGAGCGCACGAGATTCGCGTCGACTCATTGCTTCGGGTCTGAACAGTGCCCAGGCTTGCACGCGGCGCGGGTAGGGGTAGATCGTCATCGGCTTGCTCGCGGATGCGTGGAAAAGCTGCCCTTCGTCCGCAGCGAGTCGCATGAGGGGTCAGGGCTCCGATCGCGTTTTGTGGCTGCGATTCCGCACGAAGCCGAAGATGAGCGTCCCGAGGAACAGGATGATTCCGATGATGGCTAGCCAAAG
>NZ_SSDO01000081.1:0-1590 GCF_004794395.1 Microbacterium sp. K41
CCCGGGCGCCCTGCTGCTGGCGCTGCCCGCCGGCCACCCCGTGCACATCCTCTGACGGGTAGCGGCGCGGTCAGCGCACCCTACGCGCGAAGCTCACGCGCCCGCGGGCCGACGACGATGTGAGCGAGCCGGTCGCGAGTGAGCAGCACAGCGTCTTCGACAAGCCGCAGGTAGGCGCCGCTGTCCCTTGCCAACTCGGCAAGTCCGATGATGCCAGATAGGAGGTACTTCGCCTCTCTTGGCGGATCGGCATCCGGAGCGATCAGCTCTTTCCGTTGCGCTTCTTCGAGGTAGTCGGTCAAGCGCGCGAGCCACCCGCTGAACTTGGGACTTGCGGGCGGCGAGCCGTCGGTCCTCCGATCCATCAGCATGAGCGACACTCGCGCCAGCGGGTCGTGCAGGAGGCTGTCGGTCACTTGCTCCGCTACGGCGACGATCGCATCGAGCGGGTCATCATCCGTGCGTTTGGTTCCCATGAAGACACCGCCGGGGAAGGCGAGATCGACGATGGTCCCAACCAAGGCCTGTTTGGTTGGGAAGAAGTAGGTGACGAGGGACTTCGAGGTTCCCGCAACCTCCGCAATGCGACGGAAACTCGTGCCCTCATAACCGAACTCGTCGAACACACGCACGGCTTCCTCAATGATCTCGGGTGCCGCGTTCACGTCCGGGCTCATCACCGAGCGGGCATTGAGCGCCCTCAAAGCCGTTGTGCGCGCGCCGTTCCGTTTCGCGCTCATCGCTCCACCTCCTCGTGGCCACTGTGAGTGACCCTACGCACTGGACAGCCGGTCAGGAGGTGGCGCGTAATACTTCAGTTCCCTAACCGATTGGTCAGTTCATAGCTTCCCGGACATCGCGGCGCTCACCGCGATCGAGAAGGGAAGCATCGCCATCGGAGCGGCTCAGCCGCGCCTTCGGCGTACTTAGCGCAGACGGATCGCTCATCTGGATTTCCGCGCTCGGCTTCACCGGAATGGGAGGAATCACGACCTGCCTCGCGTAACGCTCATTGATCAGAGGGGGCGACGGTGAGCCGGCGTCCCCTCGCCCTGCGAGGGCAACTGAAGGAGTACGAGCAAGCAGGTGGTGACGATCGTGAGCACGAAAGTCGCCACGGGCACGTACCACGTGACCCAAGGTCGCAGAGGGACCCCCAAAGACCGCAATGGAATGACGATCCCCAGCATCGCTGGGATGAGAATCGCCGCGAACGAGAAACTCCTTGCGTCCCATGCCCTCTGACGCCTACCGCGACTTCGCCGATCAGAGGCTTGTGCCCCAGTTCGGCTGGATGCGCCGAGGATCACGAGAGCAATCGGCCAGACCCAGAAGTCGCCGACCAGAAGTAACAGAGCCCCGACTGCGGCGAACAAAGCCGCGACCACCACGCGGGCAAAAACTTCCCACCTCCACCGGGCAGTGATGCCAGTCGGTAACACTTCACTTTCGCGCATGTCTGCGAGCATACGTCCGTCGAGCTCGACGGCGACGAATGCGGCGAGGCCGTGCGGGTGGTGTGCCGCGCCGACCCGGGCGCCCTGCTGCTGGCGCTGCCCGCCGGCCACCCCGTGCACATCCTCTGACGGG
>NZ_SSDO01000082.1:0-8840 GCF_004794395.1 Microbacterium sp. K41
ACCCCGAGGGGATGCGGCGCTCCGGTGTCACGGTGTCACTCGGCGGCGGCGATCTTCTTCGCGTCGTCGGTGTTGAGCACGCGGAACAGCACCGCGGCGATGATCGCGCCGACGGCCGGGGCCACGATGTAGAGCCACAGCGAGCTCCACGCGAAGTGGCCGCTGACCGAGAGGCCGAGGGCCACGGCGGGGTTGAAGCCGCCGCCCGAGATGGAGCCGACGGTCGCGGCGCCGATGAACACGGTGGCGCCGATCGCGAGGCCGTAGAACGAGTTGCCCGCGGTGTCCTTCGACGTGGCGGAGTTCAGCACGACCCACACGAGGATGAGCGTGAACAGCGCCTCGACCAGGAACGCCGGGCCGACCTCGATCACCATGGCCTTGTCGCCCGCGGGCCAGACGGCGAGCGCGGCGAGGGCGGCGAGCGCGCCACCCACGAACTGGGCGATCAGGTAGGCGATGAAGTCGGCGACGCTGAGGCCGCCGCGGAGGAAGACGCCGAGCGAGACGGCGGGGTTCAGGTGAGCGCCGGAGATGTGGCCCGTGGAGTACACGAGCACCATCAGTGTGAAGCCGATCGCGAGCGGCGTCAGCGGGCTGCCGCTGTTGATGGCCGCGATGATCGCGAGGACGAAGAGGAAGGTGGCGATCGCTTCGGCGATGGCCTTCCGCGGTGTACCGGTCATGAGTGTGCCCTTTTCTGTGGAACCGAAGGCGGCCACCCCGTCCGCTCGGCAATTCGTAGCCGACGACCCGCCTTGCGGCACTGAGGATAGCGGCCGCGGTGGGCCGGGAGGCGGAGCCGCGCGGTCTTTTCTGGGAAAACGCTGAACGGGGCGCTGTCGCACCTGAGGACGGTGCAAGGCCGAAGGCTTCGCGCATGCCCCGCGCCCCTGTCAAGCCCGTCGCCCGTGGCCGTCCGCTCCCCCTAGCGTGCGAGCATGACCTCCCAGACTGCGCCCGCGACCGAGGCGCCCACCAAGCTGCGGCGCGCCATCACCGGCCCCCTGCTCTACGCCTTCATCCTCGGCGACGTGCTGGGCGCGGGCATCTACGCGCTCATGGGCGTGCTGTCGGGCAAGGTCGGCGGCCTGCTGTGGGCACCCCTGGTGCTGGCGCTGCTGCTGGCGCTGCTCACGGCGGGCTCCTACGCCGAGCTCGTCACCAAATACCCGCGCGCGGGCGGGGCCGCGGTGTTCGCGGAGCGCGCCTTCCACAGCCCGCTGGTGTCGTTCCTGGTGGGCTTCAGCATGCTCGCGGCCGGGGTGACCAGTGCCGCGGGGCTGGCTATCGCCTTCGCCGGTGATTACCTCAGCACCTTCGTCGACCTGCCGACCATCCCCGTCGCGATCGCCTTCCTCGCACTCGTCGGCCTGCTGAACGCCCGGGGGATCCGCGAGTCGATGGGCGCGAACCTCGTGATGACCGCGATCGAGCTCAGCGGTCTGGTGATCGTGATCGTCGTCGTCGCGATCTTCGTGGGCGGCGGCGGTGGCGACGTGTCGCGCGCGATGGCCGCGCCCGAGGGGTCGAACGTGGCGATCGCCGTGCTCTCCGGAGCCGTGATCGCGTACTACTCGTTCGTCGGGTTCGAGACCTCGGCGAACATGATCGAAGAGGTGAAGGACCCGCGCCGCACGTACCCGCGGGCGCTCTTCGCCGCCCTGATCACCGCCGGCGTCGTGTACGTGCTCGTGGGGCTCGCGAGCGCGATCGCCCTCCCGTCGTCCGAACTGCAGGAGTCCAGCGGCCCGCTGCTCGCCGTGGTGGAGGCCACCGGGATGAACGTGCCGTCGTGGCTGTTCAGCCTGATCGCCCTCATCGCCGTGGCCAACGGCGCCCTGTTGACCATGATCATGGTCAGCCGCCTCACGTACGGCATGGCCGAGCAGAACCTGTTGCCGTCCGTGCTCGGACGCGTGCTGCCGAAGCGGAAGACCCCGTGGGTCGCGATCCTCACCACGACCCTCGTCGCGATGGGCCTCACGCTCGTCGGCGACCTGGCCACTCTGGCCGAGACCGTGGTGCTGCTGCTGCTCGTCGTGTTCCTCAGCGTGAACGTGTCGGTGCTGGTGCTGCGGCGCGACCGCGTGGAGCACGACCACTTCCGCGTATGGACCTTCGTGCCGGTGCTGGGCGTCGGGTCGTGCATCCTGCTGCTCACCCAGCAGCGTGCGCAGGTGTGGCTGTTCGGCGCGATCCTGCTCGCGGTGGGCGGGGTGCTGTACGCCGTGGCACGCTGGACGCGTTCCCGTTCGACGACCGACGACCAGAAGGAGCATCATGAGCACGCCTGACCACGACCGCACCGGCGACGACCGCGAGAGCTTCGAGGAGAACCGGCACGACCAGCTCACCTCGGCTCCCGATGCGACCGAGGCCGACGCCGCCCCCCGCATCGACGTGAGCGAGCACGACGGCACCACGCGCGTCGACATCCGCGACGACGCCGAGGTGCGCCCGGGCCCCGGCCCCGGCATGCCCGAGGCCGACGGCGAGGACTGACCCCGAACGTACGAACGCCCGCTCTCCTCCCCCGGGAGCGGGCGTTCGCGTGTGCGCCGCGATCAGAACAGCGTGTAGCCGCCGTCGACCACGAGCACGGTGCCCGACATGAAGCTCGCCGCGTCGGAGGCGAGGAACACGACGGACGGGCTGACCTCGCTCGGCGTGGCGTAGCGCTGCTGAGCCGAGTCCTCGATCCAGAAGCGGCGGAAGCGCGGCTCGTCCACCGGCGACATGTCGGTCTTGATGTATCCGGGCGCGACGGCGTTGACCCGCACGCCGGACGGGGCCCACTCCGCCGCGAGCGACTTGGTGAGGTGGTGCACCGCGGCCTTGGAGGCGTTGTACGCCGGCTGGAACTGCGGACGGTTCACGATCTGCGCCGAGATCGAGCCCACGTTCACGATCGACCCGGAGCCGCGGGCGACCATGTGCGCGCCGACGGTCTGCGACATCCGCCACAGGGCCGTGAGGTTCGTGTCGATCACGTGCGACCACTCGTCGTCGGTCACCTCGAGCGCCGGACGGTGGATGCACGCCCCGGCGTTGTTGATGAGGATGTCGAGGCGTCCGCCCGCGGCGTCGATGGCCTCGGCGGCGATGCGGTCGACCGACGCACGGTCGGTCAGGTCGCCCAGCACCACCCAGGCCCGGCGCCCCACGGCCTCGATCTCCGCCGCGGTCTCGCGTGCCGCCGCTTCGTCGCGGCCGTGCACGACCACGTCGGCTCCGGCCTCGGCGAGCGCGCGGGCGAACTCCCGTCCGAGGCCGCGCGTGGCGCCGGTGACGAGGGCGGTGCGGTCGGTGAGGGCGAATGTGTCCATGACGCTCATGCGTCGTCTCCTTCGGTCGGGGTGAGGATCGCGTCGGCCCGGTGGCGGGTCGCGCGGATGAGGTCGGCGTTGGGGCCGTCGACGTGGGTCGCCCAGGCGACGGCGTCGTCGTGGGAGCGGCCGTGGGCCTCGTGACGGGCGACGAGGCGGCGCACGCGCAGTCCGTCGGGCACGTCGAGGTACCAGACCTCGTCGAGCAGCGGGCGCACGCGCTCCCAGCCGCCCGCGTCGTGCAGCAGGTAGTTGCCCTCCACCACGATCACGCGGTCGGAGGCGGAGAGCGGGAGGGCGCCGGCGACCGCGGCGTCGAGGTCGCGGTCGAAACGCGGGGCGAGTACGGCCTCGCCCGCGCGGAGTCGGGTGAGCAGGGCGGCGAAGCCGTGCACGTCGAAGGTCTCCGGGGCGCCCTTGCGGTCGCGCAGTCCGAGACGGTCGAGGTGCTCGTTGGCGAGGTGGAACCCGTCCATCGGCAGCACCGGTTCCCCCAGGGCGGCGGCGAGCGTGGACTTGCCGGCGCCGGGCGGCCCGACGACGCCGAGTAGGAACGGACGTGCGTCGCGGGAGAGCTCGCGCACCCGGACGGGGGCGTCGGCGGCGGTCAGTGCGCGCATCGGGTTCTTTCGGGGAAGGGACGGGTGGGGGGCACGGGCCGGGGGAACGGGCGGCCGCCCGCTCCCCCGACGCGGTGTCACTGGTCCAGCAGACCGGCCTCCTTGTACAGGTCGATGTACTCCTGCACGTTGTCCTTCGTGATCAGCGGGTTGCCGATGTCGACGTTGACCTCGTCCTCGGCGCCCGTGAGCAGGTCGTGCACGGCCTTGAGGTTCAGCTGCGCCAGCTCGCGGGCGTTCTGCAGCGAGGTCGCCGTCATGGTCCCCGCCTCGATGAGCAGCGTGGCCTCGGGGGTGCCGTCCACGCCGAACGCGAGGATGCCGTCGAAGCCGCTCTTGCCCTTCACGGCCTCGAGCGCGCCCGACGCCATGTTGTCGTTCATCGAGATGATCGCGTCGATCTGCGGGTTCGCGAGCGACCAGTCCTCCATGAGGGTCATGGCCTCGTCCTTGTTCCAGTTCGCGATGTCCTCCGCGACGATGTTCACGTCGCTGCGCTTCTCGAAGAACTCCTTCTGCCACGCGTCACGGCGGGCCGTGCTGTGGAAGTTGCCCGCCGGGCCGTTCAGCACCACGACGTTGGCGCCGTCGGGGATCTGCTCGACCGCGAGCTCGGCGACCACGGCGCCCTGCTTGTACGGGTCGGCGTCGACCGAGTTGCCGCCGCTCAGGCCCTCGACGCGCGGGTTCGTGGTGATGGTCACGATGCCCGCGTCGATGGACTGCTGGATGTACGGCAGCTGCGCGTCGGCGTTGTTCGCCTGGATGATGATCGCGTCGAACCGGTTGGCGATCGCGTTCTCGATCATCTTGTTCTCGATCTCGTCGTCGGCCTGGCCGTCGAACACCTCGAGAGTGATGTCGTCGTAGTTGCCGGCTTCCTGCTTCATCTCGTTCGCGAGCCACGCGGCGAACGAGTCGGCCTGGGCGCGGGCGATGTACGCGACGCGGTACTCGTCCTTGTCCTCGGAGGCGCCTCCGCCGCCGTTCCCGGCCGGGTTCCCGGTGGTGACGGCGCAGCCGGCGAGGCTGATCGCCGCGGCGGCAGCGGCGCCGAGCGCGATGATCCTGCGGGTAAGACTCTTCATTGTCTTCTCCTGTTTTCTGTGGGTGGGTGAAGCGATGGACGGAGGGGTCAGGACGAGGTCCTGCCGCCTCCCGGATCGGATGCGGACGAGGAGGCTCCGACGGGGAAGGGGTCACCCTTCGCGTCGGACTTGAGGATGGTGGTCTTCGCCTTGCCGCGCTTGCTGAAGACGTCGTAGGCGACGGCGACGACGATGATGGCGCCCATCACGATCTGCTGGATGTACGAGCCGATCCCGATGAGGTTCATGATGTTGCCGAGGATGCCGACGATCAGCGCGCCCGCGAGGGTGCCCATGACCGTGCCGACGCCGCCCGAGAAGCTGGTGCCGCCGATGATCGGGGCGGTGATGGCCTGCAGCTCGTAGCCGACGCCCGCGTTGGGGAGCCCGGCGTTGACGCGCGACATGAAGATCACGCCCGCGATGCCGACCAGGGCGCCGTTGACGAGGAACGCCTGGTACTTCACCCGCTCGACCGAGATGCCGGCAGCGCGAGCCGCCTCCTCGTTGCCGCCGACCGCGTAGACGGAGCGGCCGTAGCGGGTCTGGTTCATCAGGTACCAGATCACGATGGTGACGCCGATGAGCACCAGCACCGGGATGGGCAGCCAGCCGAGGTTGCCCTGGCCGATGAGGATGAAGTCGCCCAGCTGCAGCACGTTCTGCCCCTGCGTGAGCTCGAGCACCGCGCCGCGCGCCATCAGCATCATGCCGAGGGTCACGATGAACGCGGGGGTCTTCAGCGTCGCCACGAGGAACGCGTTGACGAGGTTGCAGAGCATGCCGATGAGGATGCCGGCGAGGATCGCGAGCAGCAGGTTGCCCGTCGACTTGTAGACCAGCACCGACACGACGCCCGCGAACGCCATGACGGCACCGGCCGACAGGTCGATCATGCCGCCGATGATGAGCGTCATCGCGCCGAACGCGAGGATCGTGATCACGGCGACCTGGCGGAGCACGTTGAAGATGTTGTCGGAGCTCAGGAAGTTCGGGCTCAGGAAGCTCGCCGCGACGATCACCACCAGCAGGATGATGTAGATCGAGAAGCGGTTCACCTCGAGTCTCTTCAGGTTCTGGAGCATTGTCATGCCACCTCGATTTCATTCATGGCGTAGGTGAGGATGGTTTCCTGCGAGAACTGATCGGGCGTCAGCTCCGCGGTGAGGCGTCCGGCCGACATCACGTAGATGCGGTCGCACATCCCGATGAGCTCGGGCAGCTCGGAGGAGATCATGAGGATGCCGCGGCCCTGGCGGGCGAGCTCGGTCATGATCTTGTAGATCTCGAACTTGGCGCCGACGTCGATGCCGCGGGTGGGCTCGTCGAGCAGCAGCACCTTCGGGTCGGCGATCAGCCAGCGGGCGAGGAGCACCTTCTGCTGGTTGCCGCCGCTGAGGTTCGCGATGCGCGTCTGCAGGCTGGGCGCCTTGACGTTCATCTTCTGGAAGTACTCGGTGACGAGCTTCTCCTCCTCGCGGCGCCGCGCGAAGCCCCCGCGGATGACCTTGCGCAGGCTCGCCAGCGTGGCGTTCTTCATGATGCTCAGCTGCGGGACGATGCCGACCAGGCGGCGGTCCTCCGAGAGCATCGCGACGCCGGCCTTGATCGCGTGGGTGGGGTTCTTGATCTTCACGGTCTTCGTGTCGACCTCGATCTCGCCCGCGTCGAGCTTGTCGAGCCCGAACACCGCACGGATGACCTCGCTGCGTCCGGCGCCGATGAGCCCCGCGAGCCCGACGATCTCGCCCGCGCGGATGTGCAGGTCGATGTCCTCGAACATGTGCGCGGCGGAGAGCCCGGTGGCGCGGAACACGGTGTCGCCGATCTCGACCCGCTCCTTGGGGTAGGACTGGTGGTCGAGGTCGCGGCCCACCATCTGCGCGATCACCTGACTGGAGGTGATGTCCGCGGCGGGCTGCGAGCTGACGACGGTGCCGTCGCGCAGCACGCTGATGTCGTCGGCGAGCTCGAAGACCTCGTCCATCTTGTGCGAGATGTAGATGATCGACTTGCCCTGGGCGCGCAGGTCGCGGATCTTCGCGAACAGCGACTCGACCTCCTTGTGCGCAATGGCCGAGGTCGGCTCGTCCATGATCAGCACGTCGGCGCTGTGGTAGACCGCGCGCAGGATCTCCAGGGTCTGGATCTCCGACACGGTGAGGGTGCCCAGGCGCCGGTTGATCGAGAACTCCAGGCCCTCCTCGGCGAGGATGCGGCGGGCCTCGCTGCGGATGAACCGCCAGTCGACCTTGCCGTACTTCATCGGCAGCCGGCCGAGGAAGAAGCTCTCCGCGATCGTCATGCCCGGCACGTAGTTGAGCTCCTGCGAGATCATCGCGATGCCGCGGGCGCGGGCGTCGATGGGGTTCTTGATCCGCACCTCCTCGCCGCGCACCCGGATCGTCCCGGCGTCGGGCTGGTAGATGCCGTTGATGATCTTCATGAGCGTCGACTTGCCGGCGCCGTTCTCGCCGCACAGGGCGTGCACGGTGCCGGGGCGCACGTCGAAGGAGACGTCGTCGAGGGCCTTCACCCCGGGGAACGACTTCGACACCCCCTCGACCGACAGCAGCGTCTCGCTCATGACGCCGCCTTGACCGACGGCTCGTCCACGCGCCGGGTGCGGGGCAGGACGATGCGCTTGAGCGAGTCGATCGACCCCTCGCCCGACAGCGCCTCCTCGACCTGCTCGATGCCGTACACGTGGGTGACGAGCGAGTCGAGCTCGACCTGGCCGGACTCGAGCAGGGCGCGGGCGATGGGCCAGGTGCCGGTGTAGCGGAAGATGCCGGTGACGTTCAGCTCGCGCATCGCGACCTCGGGCACCGAGAGCGGGAACTCGTCGGCGCTGCCCACCAGCACCACGGTGCCGCCCGCGCGGGTGGATCGGATGCCGTTGACGATCGCGGGGGTGGCGCCCGAGGCGTCGATGAAGACGTTCGCCGCCAGCTCGACGGTGGACTCCGCGGCGGGGTCGACCACGCGGGCGCCGTAGGAGGCGGCGAGCTCGCGGCGGGCCGGGTTGATGTCGGCGACCACGACGTCGACCGCGCCGAACGCCTTCGCGACCTGCGCGGCGATGATGCCGATGGGGCCGCCGCCGGCGATCAGCACGGTGTCGCCCACCTTGATGCCGCCCTTCTGCGCGGCGGCGATGCCCACCGACAGCGGCTCCATGAGCGCGGCGGCGTTGTCGCTGATGGCGTCGGGCACCTCGTAGGCGAAGTCGTCCTGGATCAGCACGTAGTCGCAGAAGGCGCCGTCGATCGGCGGGGTGGCGTAGAACTCCATCTGCGGGCAGAGGTTGTAGTCGCCGGCGCGGCAGAAGTCGCACCGGCGGCAGGGGCGCTGCGGCTCGATGGCGACGCGCTGCCCGACGCGGGCGGGGTCGACGTCGGCGCCGACCGCGACGATCCGGCCGCTCACCTCGTGGCCGAGGATCAGCGGGGTCTCGACGATGTAGGGTCCGATGCGTCCGTGCTCGTAGTAGTGCACGTCGGATCCGCAGACGCCGACGCTCGCGACCTCCACGAGCACCTCGTCCGCGGCGGGCGTGGGGACGGGGCGCTCCTCGAGCACCAGGTCCTTCACCCCCCGCAGCACGCTGGCGGTCATCGTGGACGGGATCTCAGACATGAGTGTCCTCTCTCTCGGGGGAAAGCGGGTGGGCCGCGGCTGGCTCGGCCTGCAGGTCGGCGAGGTGCAGGTAGCGGTCCCACACGTCGCTGCGGTCGGCGGCGGGCTCGGTCACCGAGGTGGTGGCGGGGCGCCAGGCCGCGGTCACGGCGGCGACCGTCTCG
>NZ_SSDO01000083.1:0-3645 GCF_004794395.1 Microbacterium sp. K41
CGGCCGGGGCCGGCACGCTGCCGCGGGCGACGACGGAGCCGTCCTCCCCCACGACGAGCGCGGCGATCTTGGTGCCGCCGATGTCGATCCCCGCCAGCCCGGTTCGCGGACGCGGCCGACCGTCGATGGGCACAGTGGTGCCCTGTTCCTGACCGATCATGCTCAGCGTCCGCCCAGTCCTGCCATCGCGATGCCCTTGACCAGGTGCTTCTGCAGCACGATCACGAGCACGGTGGTCGGGATCATCGAGATGATCGCCGCCGCCATCTGCAGGTCCCAGCGAGTGCCGGTGAGACCGGCGAAGCTGGCCAGTCCGACCGGCAGCGTGCCGTGGGCGTTGTAGTCGACCGTCACGATCAGCGGCCACAGGTAGCTGTTCCAGAACGACAGGAACGTGAACACCGCGAGCACCGCGACGGCCGACTTCGACAGCGGGAGGATGATCTGCAGGAACGACCGGACGGGACCGGCGCCGTCGACGCGTGCCGCCTCCTCCAGCTCATAGGGGATCCCGCGGAAGAACTGCCGCATGAGGAAGGTCCCGAAGGCGCCGAACGCGAACGGCAGGATGAGCGCCTGGTATGTGTCGACCCAGTTGAACCACTGCATGACCTGGAACATCGGGATCACGAGCACCTCGGCCGGCACCATGAGCGTGGCGAGGAAGAGCACGAACACGGCGTCGCGCCCCTTCCACCGCAGCCGCCCGAACGCGTACCCGGCGGTGGTCGAGACCACCAGCACGACCAGCGTGCCGCCGACCGCCACGATGAACGAGTTCATGATGTACGTCAGGAACGGCCCGTAGGCGAACACGTCGACGAAGTTGCTCCAGCGGATCTCCGAGCCGACGAGCGTCGGCGGCATGGAGAACATCTCGGAGTTGGGCTTGAGGGCCGAGAAGAACGCGTACACGAGCGGCGCGATGAAGATGAGCGCGGCGATGTAGATGCAGACGTGCGCGAGCACCAGACGGAGGCGGGCACCCGGAGTCGTGGAGGCTCCGCGAGCCTTCTCGCGCTCACGCTCGCGGTCGCGGCGCGACGCGGGGCCGGCGGGGCGGACGAGGGTCTCAGTGCTCATAGTGCACCCACTTCTTCTGCGCGGCGAACTGGAGGCCGGTGATCGCGATGATGATGGCGAACAGGATCCAGGCGGCGGCGGCCGCGAGGCCGAGGTCGCCGAACGTGAAGCCCTGCTCCCAGATGTACATCACGAGCGGCTTGGTGGCGTTGCCCGGGCCGCCGCCGGTGAGCATCTGCGGCTGCACGAACACCTGCAGCGAGGTGATCATCGTCATGATGGTGGCGAAGAAGATCGACGGCGAGATCATCGGGATGATGATGCTCCACACGCGGCGGAAGCCCTGCGCGCCATCGATGCTGGCCGCCTCGAGCACGCTCTCGGGGAGCTGCTCGAGAGCCGCCGAGAAGATCAGCATGTTGTAGCCGAGGCCCTGCCAGACGCTCATCACGACGACCATGATCATGGCCCAGGAGGGATCGGCGAGGAAGTTCGGCAGCTCGATCCCGAACCAGCTGACCGAGAGGCCGTTGAAGAGGCCCTGCGGCTGCAGCATCATCTTCCACACCAGCACGTTGGCGACCATCGGCGTCACGACCGGGATGAAGAAGAGCACGCGCAGGGCGCCGCGACCGCGGATCCGCGGTCCGAGTCCGAGAGCGAGCACGAGCGAGAGGGCGACGCTCAGTGGCACGTACAGCAGCGTGTACACCGCCGAGTTCCGCAGCGCCGGCCAGAAGTCGGGGCTGCTGGTGAACAGCTTGACGTAGTTGTCCACCCCGTTGAAGGTCCGCTCGCCGAAGGTCGGCCAGTCGAAGACGCTCATCACGATCGACAGCCCGACGGGCACGATCGTGAACAGGGCGAGGCCCACCAGGGCCGGGCTTGCGAAACCCAGCGCCTGGCGGCCCTCGACCTTGGCGAGCGATCCTCGACGTGTCGTCGTGATCGTCATCTCTTGTCTTTCTCTGTTACTGCTGCGGCGGCCGGAGCCGGGTCACTCGCCGAACTGCGCCTGGGCGTTCGACAGCAGCTCCTCCATCGTCATCTGGCCGTTGTAGACGCTGACGAGGTTGGGCTGGATGTAGCTGTCGAGCTTCTGCCAGCTCTTGGTCATGTACAGCGGGACGGTGTCGGCGAACGCGGCCTCGAACACCGACTGCACCTGGTCGCGGTACTGCTCGTCGATCGACTCGAAGTACAGCGGCTGCGAGGAGGTGCGCGCGGGGTACGAGCGGCCGGACGACGCGATGTAGTCCTGCGCGTCCTCACCCACCAGCGAGCCGAGGATCTTAAGTGCGGCCTCCGGGTTCTTGCAGTTGGCGGCGATGCCGTAGCCCGAGCCGAGGATCGGTCCGGGGTTGCCGTCGACGCCCGCGGGCAGCGGCACCATGCCGGCGGCGAAGCCGGACTCGTTGTTGAGGTAGCTGACCGCGTTCCAGGTGCCGTCGACGGCCATGGCCGCGTTGGCGCCGGTGTACTGGTTCTCGCCCCAGCCCGTGTCGGAGGCCGAGGCGACGGGCGCCGCGACCTTCTGCTCGGTGACCAGCCCGGCGTACCAGGTGGCCGCGTCGACGAACGCGTCGTCGTCGATGTGCAGCGTGCCGTCCTCGGAGGCCGGCTGCGTGGCGGAGTACGCGATGGGCATCGACATCCACTGGTAGCCGCCCATGCCCATGCCGAAGCCGTACTTGCCGTCCTTCGTGGCGTCTTCGGCGATCGCGGAGAAGTCGTCGAACGTCCAGCCGATCTCCGGCGTGGCGGCACCGGCGGCGGTCAGCATGTCCTGGTTGTAGTAGACGAGCATGGTGGCCACGTCGAACGGCACGCCGTAGACCTTGCCCTCGAAGCTGAGGATGCCGTCGGCGCTCGGGTTGAACTCCGACCAGTCGATCCCGGCCGTCTCGAGGTCCTTCTCGCTCAGCTCGCGGAAGCCGCCCGTGTAACCGCCGAGCTGCGCGCCGCTCATCCCGGTGATGCACGCCATGTTGCCGCTGGCCATGTTGGTCGTCAGCTTCGTGAAGAAGTCGCTCCAGGGCGACGTCTGCAGTTTGATGGTGATGTCGGGGTTCTGCTTCTGCGCGAACTCGATCTGCGCCTCGAGCGCATCGACGTCGGACTCGCTGCCCGCCCACATGTCGACGACGATGGTGTCGCCGTCGGCGGAGCCTCCGGAGCCGCCCGTGCTGGCACAACCGGTCATCGCCACGGCGACGCCCGTGACAGCGGCGACAGCCCCCACACGCAACTTCTTCATTGAATGCCTCCTGAGAAGGGAAAGGTTATTTCGCGGGTCGAATTAACCTAATAGGATTTCGTATGAAGTGAGGCTTTCATAGTTCGGAGAGTGCCGCAAGCTGAACATCCGATGTTTATCGGACGGTGATTCGGCGTCACCTCCCCGAAACACGACACTCCCCCGCTACGCTGACGATGCTCCGAGACGAAGGGCTCCCATGACGAACCCCGCCGACACCCCCGTCGACGACCCGCACACGCGGCGCATCCTCGACCTCGTCGCGCGCGGTCAAGCCCGCTCCCGCTCGGAGCTGGCGGCGACGATGGGCGTCGCCGCGTCCACGGTCGGACTCCGCGTGCAGGCGCTGCTCGACGCCGGCGTGC
>NZ_SSDO01000084.1:0-13001 GCF_004794395.1 Microbacterium sp. K41
CCCGCCGCTGTGGTGAGATCGCGGCGGCCGATCGCGACCGGCTCGCCGACGTGCACCGTCGAGCGGCCGCGACACTGGCCGAGTCCGATCCGGTCGCCGCGATCGGGCACGCCCTGCGGGGCGGTGAGCCCGACGTCGCGCGCACCATCCTGGATCGACACTGGCTCGGGCTCGTCGTGGGCGGGAGCGCCGCCGAGGTCGAGCACGCGGTGACGGAGCTACGGCGGCACGACCCCGACGACCCCGATCTCCTCCTCGTGCAGGCGTGCGCGTGCGATGCGCTCGGCGAGCGCCACGTGGCACGCGAGCTGTTCCAGCGGGCGCACGCGCTGCGGGACCGCGACGGGGTGCCGACGTCGACGGTCCTGCCGGTCGCGCGGCTGCTGCTCGCGGACGACAGCGCCGACGTGGTGGAGGCCAGCGCGCAGGTGCACGCGCTGCTGCACGACGCCACGGCGGTGGAGGTCGCAGACCGCACCGCGCTCGACTACCTGCTGGGCTGGAGCGAGATCCGTCATCGCGGCGACCCCGCACTGCCGGTCGAGTACTTCGCCGCCGCGGCGCGGGAGGCCGAGCGCTCGGCCGACCCCGAGCGCGTGCGTTGGTCGCTCGCCCAACTCGCGTTCGGACAGGTCTGGGCCGGTCGCGTGGTCGACGCTCGCGACACGCTCGCCCGCATCGCCCCGCACGTCTCCGACGAACGGCATCGGGGAGGGACCGAGGCTGCCGCGGCCGGGTTCGTCGCCTACTGGTCGGGCGACAGCGCGGACGCGACGGAGTCGTTCTCCGCGGTCCTCGACGGCGGAGAAGCCGATCGGGTGGTCGCCGGGCTGTCGAGGATGATGATCGCCTACGCGGCGGCCGAGACCGGCGACGTGGCCGCGTGCCGTCGCGCGGCGATCGCGGTGCAGGAGATCCCGCTGGAGGTGATCCGCGGGTTCAGCTGGGCGGCGCTGCGGGAATCGGCCGTGGCGCTGCTCGACGAGGCCGTAGGCAGTGGCGAGCGCGCCCGCCGGATCGCGGCACGCTCGGTGCAGCGTCCCGACCTTCCGCTGGTGAACGTCGCGCTCGCCGGCGTGCTTCGTCGCGCGGAGGAGTACCCCGCGGCGCTGGAGTCGCTGCGCTCGCTGCGGGGGTACGCCGAGGTGTCGTACGTCAAGGCGTCGACCCTGATCACGGCCGCCGTGATGCGGCGGCACGCGGGGCGGCACGAGGAGGCGCACGAGCTGTGCGAGGCGGCCGTCGCTGTCGCGTCCGGCGAGGGGATCCGCGTGCTGTTCGGGCCGCGCGAGGTGGCCGTGCGGCGGCTGCTGCACGAGCACGTGCACTTCGGCACGCAGTTCGAGGACTTCATCGGCCGCTGCCTCGCGATGGACGCGACGGGCTCGCTCGCGGATCGGCTGTCCGAGCGGGAGCGCGAGGTGTTCCAGCAGTTGCAGACCGCACGGACGCTGCCCGAGATCGCACGGGAGCTGTCGGTGTCGATCAACACGGTCAAGACGCATCAGCGGGCGATCTACCGCAAGCTCGGGGTGTCGTCGCGCCGGGAGGCCGTGCGCTCGACGGTGTGAACGGGGGCGCCGCGTTCGACGGCCCCCGTCCACCCGGGTCAGGCGAGGGCGCGCGCCTTGATCGCGGCGAACTCGGCGTCGGTGATGGTGCCGGCCGCGAGCAGTTTCGAGGCCTTCTCGATCTCGTCAGTCGCGCTGGTCCCTGCGACGCTGCGGATGTACGTATCGGCGGCGTCCTGCTGCTGTCGGTAGGAGGCGGCCGCACGTTCGGCCATTCCCCGCCCGCGCGCGATCAGGTAGACGAGCGCGGTGAGGAAGGGCACGAAGATCAGGAAGATGATCCACACGGCCTTCCACCAGCCGTTCAGCGCGTGGTCGCGGAACAGGTCGGCGACGATGTTGAACAGCACCATGAGGTAGGAGACGAATACGAACACCCAGAAGAACCACCAGATGATGTCCCAGGAGCTTTCCCAGAACGACACGTCGGACCCCTTTCGTCGATGAGCAGGTGAGGTGATCGTGGCAGCGACCACGGTGCCGGGCGTGGCGGTGGTCACCCGATCCGGGCGAGTCGCCGTCGTCGCAGCTCACCCCGCCCGGGTGATCCCCTCGTGAGGGCCACGCGACGATGGTGCGAGCATGACGCCGTTGATCCGCGCGAGGAAGGCGGTGCCATGAACGATTTCCGGTTCGGCCCGGTCGAGCTCTATCTGGTGGGGTTCGAGGGCGATCGACCCGACCCCGGCACCTTCCGTGCTCTCGCCGACGTCGCCGAGAGCGGCGTGGTCCGGATCCTGGACATCGTGCTCGTCGGCAAGACGACCGACGGGGACATCGAGATCCTGGAGCTGGAGGACGACGCCGAGCAGCTCGGGCTCGCCGGGTTCGCCCCCATCGTCTCCGGTCTCGCGGGGGAGGAAGACGTGGAGCTGTTGGCCGGCGAGCTCGATCCTGGTCGTTCGGCGGCGGTCGTGGTCCTGGAACTCGCGTTCGCCCGCGTGCTCGCGCACGACCTCGCGGCCGCCGGTGGACGGGTGCTGCGCACGGAGCGCGTCCCCGCACCCGTGGTGAATGCGCTCATCGACATCCTCGACCAGGAGGGGGACTGACATGCCTCTGCGGAGATTCGGACGGCCGGGACTGCTGGGCCTCGCAGCGCGCACGGCCGTGGTCGCTGGCACGGCGACGGCCGTCACCGGGGCGGCGCAGCGGCACCAGGCCCGCCGGGCGCAGGAGGAGTACGAGCAGCAGCAGTACGAGGCCGCGCAGCAGCAGGCGCAGGTCGAGGCGACCGTGCGCGACGCCACGGCCCCCGCCACGCCACCCGCGCCACCGACGGCTCCCGCCGGCGACGACCTGATCGCGAAGTTGCAGCAGCTCGCGGCGATGCAGCAGGCCGGCGTGCTGTCGGCGGAGGAGTTCGCGGCGGCGAAGCAGCGGCTGCTCGGCACCTAGCCGCCGGTGCACCACGACGACGATCGAGGAGGACCGATGGGCGAGCTCGACGAGCTGCGGGCGCGGGTCGAGCTGCTCGAGCGCGAGAACGAGGCCCTGCGCACGCCGCGCCGTCGGCCCGCCGCGCGCAGCATCCTCGCCGGGGTCGTGCTCGCGGTGGCGGTGCTGCTCGCGCCCGTCGCCGTGCTCGGAACCTGGGCCCGCCTCCAGCTCGTGGACGCGGACCGCTTCGTCGCCACGTTCGGGCCGCTCGCAGACGACCCCGACGTGCAGGACTTCGTCGCCGACCAGGTGAGCGCCGCGATCGACGAGCAGGTCGACCTCGACGCCGTCGTCGGCGAGCTGTTCGACGGGCTGCGCTCGCTCGACCTGCCGCCCCGCGCCGAGTCCGCGCTCACGCTCCTCCAGGCTCCGGCGGCGTCGGGGCTGTCGTCCCTGATCGACGGCGTGGTGCACGACGTCGTGTCGTCCGCGCAGTTCGCCGACATCTGGGCGCAGTCGCTGCGGGTCGCGCACGAGCGTGCGGTCGCCGTGCTGCAGGACGAGCCGGGGACCGCGCTGCAGCTGGCCGACGACGGGGTGCTGTCGCTCGACCTCGGTGTGGTGATCGAGCGCGTGAAAGATGCACTGGCGGAGCGCGGTGTCGGCGTGGCAGACCTGATCCCGGTCATCGACCGCTCCATCCCGATCGCCCAGGCCGATGCCCTCGTGCTCGTCCGGGCGCTGTACCAGGTCGCGGTCGCGGCGGGTTTCTGGTTGCCGTGGGTGTTGGCGGGGCTCGTGGTGCTGGGGGTGCTGCTGGCCCGCGACCGACCACGGGCGCTGCTGTGGACGAGTGTCGCGCTCGCCGCGGCCTTCCTGTTGCTGGCTGCCGGCCTGGGCATCGGCCGCTCGTTCTTCCTGGGCGCGGTGAGCCCGTCGATCATGACCGCGGCGGCGGCGGCGTCGCTGTTCGATGAGGTGACGGCGCTGCTGTCCTCGACGGTCGCGGCGCTCGCCCTGTCGGCGGTGCTGGTCGCGCTGTGGGCCTGGGTCGCCGGGTCGTCCCGCGCCGCGGTGCGCACGCGGACGGCCGTGGAGAGCGGTGTCGCCGCGCTCCGGGGCGCCGCGGAGCGTCACGGTGTCTCCACGGGGCGGTTCGGTGTGGCGGTCGACCGGTACCGCGGGCCGATCCTGGTCGCGGGGCTCGTCGTCGCGCTCCTTCTGCTGATCGTCCTGCGGCCGGTGTCGTTCGGTGCCGTGGTGGGCGTCGCGGCGGGCGTACTGGTGCTCGTCGTGCTGGTGGAGCTGCTGCGTCGCCCGCCCATCGCGCCGACGGTACCGGAGGAAAACCCATGAGAGAAGGAGTGGACATGTCGGACTTCAACGCGGACTTCACCGGAGAGATCCGGCTCGACGTGCGGGACTCGACGCCGGACTGGTCGCCGTACGAGCTGCGGACCGCACCGGACGGCGCGCCGAACGTGCTGGTGGTGCTGTACGACGACACGGGCCTCGCGTCCTGGTCGCCGTACGGCGGACGCATCAGCATGCCGACCATGGACCGGCTCGCGCAGAACGGACTCACCTACACGCAGTGGCACACCACGGCGCTGTGCTCGCCGACGCGGTCGACCATGCTCACCGGCCGCAACCATCACGTCAACCGCGCCGGGGTGATCATGGAGGGCACCACGGGGTTCCCGGGCTTCGCGGGACGGCTGCCCGCCGAGTGCGCGACGATCGGGCAGGTGCTGCAGGACAACGGCTACTCCACGTTCTGGGTCGGCAAGAACCACAACGTGCCGGAGGAGGACATCGCCCCGGGTGGCAACCGCTCGATGTGGCCGCTGCAGCTCGGCTTCGACCGGTTCTACGGCTTCCTCGGCGGCGAGACGAACAACTGGTACCCGGATCTCGTCGAGGACAACCATTTCATCGACGCCCCCGCGACGCCGGAGGAGGGGTACCACCTGTCGAAAGACCTCGCCGACCAGGCGCTCACGATGATCCGCAACCAGCAGGCGTCGAACCCGTCGAAGCCCTGGTACCTCTGGTTCTGTCCCGGTGCGAACCACGCCCCGCATCACGCGCCGCAGGAGTACATCGACAAGTACAGGGGGATGTTCGACGACGGCTACGACGCGTACCGGGAGTGGGTGCTCGCGCGCATGATCGACAGGGGCGTGCTGCCCGAGGGCACCGCGCTCACCCCGTTCAACCCGATGCCGGACGACGTCGCGAACCCGGCCGATCACGTGCGGCCGTGGTCGGAGCTGAACGACGACGAACGGCGCCTGTTCTCCCGCATGGCCGAGGTGTTCGCCGGGTTCAGCGAGTACACCGATGCGCAGGTCGGCCGCATCATCGACTATCTGGAGGAGACCGGACAGCTCGACAACACCCTCGTGTTCTACTGTGCCGACAACGGCGCATCGGGGGAGGGCTCGCCCGACGGCTCGGTCAACGAGAACAAGTTCTTCAACGGCTTCCCCGACGACCTCGCCGAGAACCTGGCGATGATCGACCACCTCGGCTCCGCGGACACCTACAACCACTATCCGACCGGGTGGGCCGCGGCGTTCTCGACGCCCTTCCCGATGTTCAAGCGCTACTCCCAGTACTCGGGCGGCACGTGCGACCCGATGGTGATCCACTGGCCCCAGGGCATCGCGGCGAAGGGAGAGCTGCGCCACCAGTACCACCACTCGGTCGACATCGTGGCGACCGTGCTCGACGTGATCGGCGTCGAGATGCCGGAGACCTACCGCGGGGTGACGCAGCGTCCGCTCGACGGCGTCTCGATGAGGTACAGCTTCGACGCGGCTCCCGACGGCCCGAGCGAGAAGCACGTCCAGTACTACGCGATGCTCGGCACGCGCGGCATCTGGAAGGACGGGTGGAAGGCCGCCGCCGTGCACGCACCGCTCACGGGCACGGGGCACTTCGAGGACGACGCGTGGGAGCTGTTCCACGTGGCCGAGGATCGCGCGGAGGCGCACGACCTCGCCGCCGCGCATCCGGAGAAGCTCCGCGAGCTCATCGACGCGTGGTTCGCGGAGGCCGAGGCGAACTTCGCGCTGCCGCTGGACGACCGGTCCGCCAGGGAACTGCTGACCGTGCAGCGCCCGCAGGCCGAACGGCCCCGCGAGCGGTACGTGTACTACCCGGGCACGGCCGCGGTGCCCGAGAGCGTCGCGGTGAACGTGCGCGGCCGGTCGTTCAAGATCATCGCCGACGCGGTGCTCGAGGACGGGGCGCAGGGCGTGCTGTTCGCGCACGGCTCCCGGTTCGGCGGGCACTCGCTGTTCGTGAAGGACGGCCGGCTCACCTACGTGTACAACTTCCTGGGCATCCCGCCCGAGCAGACCTTCACGTCGGAGCCGCTCACGCCGGGCCCGCACACGCTCGGCGTGGAGTTCGTGCGGGAGGGGGCGGGTGAGCACGGGGAGTCCGTGGGCACCGCGACGCTGTACGTCGACGACCGGGCGGTGGCGTCCGGGCCGATGCGGGCGCAGGTGGGCAAGTTCACCCTGTGCGGGGACGGCCTCTGCGTCGGCTGGGACAGCGCCGACCCGGTGAGCCGCCAGTACGGCAGCGCGTTCCCGTTCACGGGCGGCAAACTGCTGGGCGTGGGGATCGACGTGAGCGCCGAGCAGTACCTCGACCTGGAGCTGGAGGCGGCCGCGATGCTCTCCCGCGAGTAGCGGCCGCCGGAGTCGCCCGGCACGGCCCGGCCCCGCTGACGGCCCCTACGATGAAGGCATGGTGGCGATGATCGAGGTTCCCGGTGGCACGCTGCGCATGGGTTCCGACGAGTTCTACCCCGAGGAGGGCCCGGTTCACGAGCGCGAGGTGGCCTCGTTCCGTCTCGACGAGCACCCGGTGACCAACCGCGACTATGCGGCGTTCGTCGACGAGACCGGTTATGTGACGGTCGCCGAGAAGCCGATGGATCCGGCCGACTATCCCGGCGTGCACCCCGACGACCTCGTTCCCGGCGCCATGGTGTTCACACCGACGTCGGGCCCGGTCGACCTGCGCGACTGGCGGCAGTGGTGGCGGTGGGAGCCTGGCGCGTTCTGGCGGCGTCCGTTCGGGCCGGACTCGTCGATCGACGACCGTCTCGACCACCCGGTGGTGCACATCGCCTATCCGGACGCGGTCGCGTTCGCCGCGTGGGCGGGCAAGCGGCTGCCCACCGAGGCCGAGTGGGAGTGGGCGGCGCGCGGCGGACTGGTCGGCGCGCGCTTCGCCTGGGGCGACGAGACGAAGCCGGACGGCGTGCTGATGGCCGACACCTGGCAGGGTGCCTTCCCCTACCGCAACGACGGGGCGGACGGCTGGGTGGGCACGGCGCCCGTGCGCAGCTTCGCCGCTAACGGCTACGGCCTGTTCGACATGATCGGCAACGTGTGGGAGTGGACGGCGGACTACTGGACGCACCGGCACGTGCCGCCCGGCACGGTCGCGGTGGATCCCGGTCGCCGGGCGAGCCTGCTGTCGGCCGAGCCGGGTTCGCCCATCCCGCGGCGCGTGCTCAAGGGCGGCTCGCACCTGTGCGCCCCCGAGTACTGCTTGCGGTATCGCCCGGCCGCGCGGTCGGCACAGGCCGAGGACACCGCCATGACCCACATCGGCTTCCGCTGCGCCCTCTGAGCGCCGGGGGCTGAGCGCCGAGGGCTGAGCGGTCAGGAGGGTGCGGGGAACACGCTCGCCCAGTCGTCGCGCACGCTCACGACCGTGTACCCGCGCTCGCGTGCGGCGGCGAGGGCCTTATCGGCGCCCGCGTCGTACGGGGTGTCGTCGCGGTCGTGGTCGTCGTGGTGGATCAGCAGCGCGAGACCCCGGCGGGGGCCGCGCCGTGCGTGGTCGAGCATCGGCATGTCGCCGTTGGAGTTGCCCGCGGCGAGGAGCGGGCGTCGGCCGATGCGGCTCCAGATGCGCACCGGCTTCTCGGGTCCGTCGTCGAAGAACGCGAGCGCGGGGGAGTAGCGCACCGATCCGGTCGCCTCGTCGTACGTGAGCCCCAGCGCCGAACCCACGACGCGTTCGGGCGGGATGCCGTAGATGGACTGCGTCAGGGGGCGCAGGAAGTCACGCTCGCCGCCCGAGACGATGTAGCACGTGAAGCGGTGCCGTTCGAGGTAGCGCAGCAGTTCGACCATCGGCTGGTACACGAGCTCGGTGTAGGGGCGGTGGAGCACGGGGTGGCGCGCGGTGCGGAAGAACGCCGACACGGCGGCGGCGTACTGCTCGACGTCGAGTCCGTCGGTGAGGCCGACGAGGGCGGCGATGATGGTGCCGAGGTCGGAGTCGTCCCCAGCGTAGTGCTTCTCGACGGCCGCGCCGAGCCACGCCAGGTCGCCCGTGACGGCCGCGCGGTAGGGCTGCGTGTCGGCCAGGGAGGGATCCGCCAGGGCCACCTCCCGCCAACGCTCCACCACGTAGTGGAGCTGCGTGGGCATCGGCTTCTCGGTCCACAGCGTTCCGTCGTTGTCGAACACGGCGACGCGCTCCTCCGCGGGCACCGCATCCGGTCCGGTCGCCACGCCCGTCACGAACGCCTCGATGGCGCGTCGGGTGGGGGTGTCCCTCCAGGAGGGGAGCGTCGCGTCGTCCATCTGTTCAGGGTGCCAGGCGGGCCGGGCGCCGGGGGCGGACGCTCACCCCGCCGGGGCGAGCGTGGTCCGAGCGGGGCGTTCGGCGGTGTCGGGAATACCCGTGATGGGTATAAGGTTGTGGCCAGGGAGTACCCCAGGGGGGTATCCTGACAGCGGAGAGGAACGACGATGAACACGAGCGAGTACCAGGTGACCGGGATGACGTGCGGGCATTGCGAGATGGCCGTCCGCGGCGAGGTCTCCCGCATTCCCGGGGTCGACGGCGTCGACGTCAGCGCGCAGACCGGACGCCTGGTGGTCCACAGCTCCGCCCCGGTCGATGACGCCGCGGTGCTGGCCGCCGTCGACGAGGCGGGCTACGAGGCGGTGCGGTCATGACCGATACGCGATCCGTGCCCGACGAGACCAGCGTCGAGCTGGAGATCGGGGGCATGACCTGCGCGTCGTGCGCGATGCGGATCGAGAAGAAGCTCAACCGCATCGACGGCGTGACCGCGAGCGTCAACTACGCGACCGAGAAGGCCACGGTCACCGCGCCGGCCGGCCTCGACACGGCGGTGCTCATCGCCGAGGTAGAGAAGACGGGCTACACCGCCGCTGTCCCCGCGCCTCCGGCCCCGACCACCGAGGACGCGACGCCGGAGCAGGCCGACGACGGGCTGGCCGCACTGCGCCAGCGGCTGATCGTGTCGATCGTGCTCACCGTCCCGGTGATCGCGATGGCGATGATCCCGGCGCTCCAGTTCACGTACTGGCAGTGGCTGTCGCTCGCGCTCGCCGGACCGGTGATCGTGTGGGCGGCGTGGCCGTTCCACCGCGCCGCGTGGACCAACCTGCGCCATGGGACGGCGACCATGGACACGCTCATCTCGATGGGCACGCTCGCGGCGCTGCTCTGGTCGCTCTACGCCCTCTTCTTCGGCACGGCCGGGATGCCGGGCATGACGCACCCGTTCGAGCTGACCGTGGCACCGAGTGACGGGGCGGGCAACATCTACCTGGAGGTGGGCGCCGGGGTGACGACGTTCATCCTCGCCGGACGCTACTTCGAGAAGCGCTCCAAGCGGCAGGCGGGGGCGGCGCTGCGCGCGCTGCTCGAGCTCGGCGCAAAGGAGGTCGCGGTGCTGCGCGGCGGTGTGGAGACCCGGATCCCCACGACCGAGCTGGCGGTGGGCGACGAGTTCGTCGTCCGTCCGGGGGAGAAGATCGCCACGGACGGCGTCGTCGTCTCGGGAACCTCCGCGATCGACGCCTCCCTGCTCACGGGCGAGTCCGTCCCGGTGGAGGTGCGCGAGGGCGACGCCGTGACCGGCGCGACCGTGAACGCGGGCGGGCGTCTCGTGGTGCGGGCGACCCGCGTCGGCTCCGACACGCAGCTGGCGCAGATGGCCCGGCTCGTGGAGCAGGCGCAGACCGGGAAGGCCGAGGTGCAGCGCCTCGCCGACCGGGTGTCCGGCATCTTCGTGCCGATCGTGATCGTGGTGGCGCTCGGCACGCTGGGCGTGTGGCTCGGCCTGGGGTTCCCGGCCGCCGCGGCCTTCACCGCCGCCGTCGCCGTGCTCATCATCGCCTGCCCGTGCGCGCTCGGACTCGCCACGCCCACCGCACTGCTCGTCGGCACGGGTCGCGGCGCTCAGCTCGGCATCCTCATCAAGGGCCCCGAGATCCTGGAGTCCACGCGCCGGGTCGACACGGTCGTGCTCGACAAGACCGGCACCGTCACCACGGGGCGCATGACTCTCACGGCCGTGCACACGGCGGAGGGCGTGGAGCGCGCCGAGCTGCTGCGCCTCGCGGGAGCGCTGGAGGACGCCTCGGAGCACCCGATCGCCCAGGCCGTCGCCACCGCGGCGACGAGGGAGCTGGGCGCGCTGCCCGCGCCGGAGGACTTCACGAACATCGAGGGCCGTGGCGTGCAGGGCGTGGTCGACGGTCACGCCGTGATCGTGGGTCGTGCGTCCCTGCTCGCGGACTGGTCGCAGCATCTGCCGTCCGCGCTCGCCGAGGCGAAGGCGGAGGCGGAGCGCCAGGGCAAGACCGCGATCGCTGTCGGCTGGGACGGCGCGGCGCGTGGCGTGCTCGTGGTGGCCGATACGGTCAAGGCGACGAGCGCACAGGCCGTGGCCCAGCTCGTCGGGCTCGGGCTCACCCCCGTCCTGCTCACGGGCGACAACCGCGCGGTCGCGGAGCAGATCGCCGCTGAGGTCGGCATCGACGAGGTGATCGCCGAGGTGCTTCCGGCCGACAAGGTCGCGGTGGTGCGCCGGCTGCAGGACGAGGGCCGGGTGGTCGCGATGGTGGGCGACGGCGTGAACGACGCCGCGGCCCTCGCACAGGCCGACCTGGGGCTCGCGATGGGAACAGGGACCGATGCGGCGATCGAGGCGAGCGACATCACCCTCGTGCGCGGCGACCTGCGCAGCGCGGCCGACGCGATCCGTCTCTCCCGCCGCACGCTCGGCACCATCAAGGGCAACCTGTTCTGGGCGTTCGCCTACAACGTCGCGGCCATCCCGCTCGCGGCGCTCGGCCTGCTCAACCCCATGCTCGCCGGCGCGGCGATGGCGTTCTCCAGCGTCTTCGTGGTCGGCAACAGCCTCCGCCTGCGGTCGTTCCGCAGCACGGCGGTGGACGCCCAGTGACCCCGAGAAAGAGGAGTACCGACATGTCCGATTCCCCCGCAGGATCCTGCTGCAGCGTCCCGGCCGCCGGCGGTGTCGCCGCCGAGGGACGCCCCGACCTGCTGGCGTCGAACGCCGAGGGCATGACCACGTGCCCGGTGATGGCCGGCAGTCCCGTGGTCATCGCGCAGGCCGAGGCCGCAGGGCTGTTCCGCGACTACGAGGGCACCCGCTACCACTTCTGCTGCGCGGGCTGCGGTCCGGCGTTCGACGCCGACCCCGCGAAGTACATCGCGGCCGCCTGAGCGGCCGCACCGTGCGGGGCTGCCCGACGGCGGCCCCGCACGGCATCATCGACGTTGGAGGGAACACCATGAGCACCCCGCACCACGACCCCGCCCCCGCGGACGCCCGTCACGACGCGCACGATGAGCACGCACGTCACGACGCGCACGCGGCTCACGAGGCCCACGCCGGTCACGCGGACCACGGCGGTCATGACGCGCACGCGGGTCACGACGCACACGAGGCCCATGCGGGTCACGAGGCCCACGGCGGTCAGGATGCGCACGCGGGTCACGAGGCCCACGGCGGTCACGACGCGCACGCGGGCCACGGCGGTCACGGGGACCACGTCGGGCAGTTCCGGCGGCTGTTCTGGATCATGCTCGTGCTGGCGGTGCCGACGGTTGCGCTGTCCGGCATGTTCGCGATGATCCTCGGCTACTCGCTGCCGGAGGTCCCGGGTCTGGCGTGGGTGTCTCCCGTGCTCGGCACCGTCATGTACGTGTGGGGCGGGCGGCCGTTCCTGGTGGGCGCCGTCAGCGAGCTGCGGGCGCGCAAGCCCGGGATGATGCTGCTGATCGCGCTCGCGATCACGGTGGCCTTCGTGGCGTCGTGGGGTGCGAGCCTGGGACTGCTGCACCACGAGCTCGACTTCTGGTGGGAGCTCGCGCTGCTGATCGTGATCATGCTGCTCGGGCACTGGATCGAGATGCGGTCGCTCGCGCAGACGACGTCCGCGCTCGACTCGCTGGCGGCCCTGCTGCCGGACGAGGCCGAGCGCGTGGAGGGCGACCAGGTGGTGCGGGTGTCTCCGGCCGACCTGCGGGTGGGCGACGTGGTGGTGGTGCGGCCGGGCGGCAGCATCCCCGCCGATGGCCGCATCGTCGACGGTCGTGCCTCGATGGACGAGTCGATGGTGACGGGGGAGTCGCGGACGGTGTCGCGCGGTGCGGGCGACCCGGTCACGGCGGGCACCGTGGCGACCGACTCGGGGCTGCGCGTCGAGATCACCGCGACCGGTGACGACACGACCCTCGCGGGGATCCAGCGGCTCGTGACGGAGGCGCAGAACTCGTCCTCGCGGGCGCAGCGCCTCGCCGACACGGCCGCGGGCTGGCTGTTCTGGTTCGCGCTCGGAGCGGCGGCGATCACCGCGGTCGTGTGGACGCTGGTCGGTCTGCCCGACGACGCGGTCATCCGCACCATCACGGTGCTCGTGATCGCCTGCCCGCACGCGCTGGGGCTCGCGATCCCGCTGGTGGTGTCGATCGCCACCGAGCGCGCGGCCCGCGGCGGCGTGCTGGTCAAGGACCGTCTGGCCCTGGAGAGCATGCGCACGGTCGACACGGTCCTTTTCGACAAGACGGGCACGCTCACGAAGGGCGAGCCGGTGGTGTCGGAGGTGGCGACGGTCGGCGGGGACGACGCCGATGCGGTGCTCGCCCTGGCTGCTGCGGCCGAGGCGGACAGCGAGCACCCGCTGGCGAGGGCGATCGTGCGGGCCGCGCGCGACCGCGGGCTGA
>NZ_SSDO01000085.1:0-3007 GCF_004794395.1 Microbacterium sp. K41
CGCCCACCGCGCGCACGGCGGTCGCGGGCTCGGCCGTCCACCGGGGATCCACGGCGCTCAGGCCGTCGAGGGCCGCCGTCACCAGCCACTCGTGCGTCTCGTCCTCGCCGCTGTCCAGCACGGTCGGCGCGCTGATCCACCGCGCGGCCCAGCGCATTCGCTCGGCCTCGTCGCGCAGCGTGGACTCGAGGTTGCGCGGACCCCACTTGATGTAGAACGGCTCGCCGACGCCGGTCGCGCGGAACGTGAGACCGCCGTCGTCGTTCCGCCAGACGCAGACGAGGTCTGCTCCGCGGGACAGCTCGCGCACCCGGTCGGGGACGACGACGGACTCGGCGGGGATCGTCATGCTCCCATCCTGCCGGACGCGCGGACGCTCAGGGCCGACCGGTCGCGCGAGGAGCGGACGCCGTCTCCGGACGGGCGGTGTCGTAGGCTCGCCTCGACGCCGTCCCCTCACGCCCGGTCGCACCGGCACCACCGCAGCCCGGGTTCGTCCTGGAACCAGGAACCACCTAGGCTGGGACTGCGTTTCAGGCATGTCGCACGACGTTCGAAGGAGAACCTCACATGCAGATCAGCGGACAGGGCGCCCTCGTCACCGGAGGGGCGTCGGGCCTCGGGCTCGCCACCGCGCGTCGCCTCGCGGCGGCCGGAGCTCACGTCACGATCATCGACCTCCCCTCCTCGGCGGGTGCCGAGATCGCGGAAGAACTGGGCGGGGTCTTCGTGCCCGCCGACGTCACGAGCGTCGACGAGGTCGCGGCCGCGGTCGCCGCCGCACAAGCCGCCGCCCCGCTGCGCGTGGTGATCAACTGCGCCGGTATCGCCCCGCCCGCCAAGGTGCTCGATCGCGAGGGCAACCCCGCGGTGCTCGCCGACTTCGAGCGGATCGTGCGTATCAACCTCGTCGGCACCTTCAACGTCATCTCGCAGGCCGCGGCCGTGATCGCGAAGAACGAACTGCACGACGAGGAGCGCGGCGTCATCGTCAACACAGCCAGCGTCGCGGCGTTCGACGGTCAGATCGGGCAGCCCGCGTACTCCGCGTCGAAGGGCGGCGTGCACGCCATGACCCTCCCGATCGCACGCGAACTCGCCCGACACGGCATCCGCGTGTGCACCATCGCCCCCGGCATCATGGAGACCCCGATGCTGATGGGGCTGCCGCAGGAGGCGCAGGACTCGCTCGGCCAGCAGGTGCCGTTCCCCGCCCGCCTCGGCCGACCGGACGAGTACGCCGCCCTCGCCCAGCAGATCGTCGAGAACGGCTACCTCAACGGCGAGACCATCCGCCTCGACGGCGCCATCCGCATGGCACCGCGCTGACCACCCGCCCCGAAGGAGAACCCATGTCACTCGCCGGCAAGACCATCCTCATGTCGGGCGGCAGCCGCGGCATCGGCCTCGCGATCGCGCTGCGCGCCGCCGCCGACGGCGCCAACATCGCCATGCTCGCCAAGACCGACACCCCGCATCCGAAGCTCGAGGGCACCGTGCACACCGCGGCCGAGCAGATCCGCGCGGCCGGCGGCCAGGCGCTGCCGATCGTCGGCGACGTGCGCGAGGACGACGACATCACCGAAGCGGTCATGAAGACGCAGGGCGAGTTCGGCGGCATCGACATCGTGATCAACAACGCCAGCGTGATCGACCTGTCGCGCTCGCTCGACCTCTCGGCGAAGAAGTACGACCTGATGCAGGACGTCAACGTGCGCGGGACGTTCCTGCTGTCGCGGGCGGCCGTGCCGATCCTGAAGGACGCCGAGAACCCGCACATCCTGTCGCTCTCGCCGCCCCTGAACCTCAGCCCGAAGTGGCTCGGGGCGCACACGGGCTACACGCTCGCGAAGTTCGGCATGACCATGGTCACGCTCGGGCTCGCGGCCGAGTTCGCGCGCGACGGCATCGCCGCCAACACGCTGTGGCCCCGCACGACCATCGCGACCGCCGCCGTGCAGAACCTCCTCGGGGGCGACAGGGTGATGGCCGCGAGCCGCACGGCCGACATCTACGCCGACGCCGCCTACGCGGTGCTGTGCCGGCCGGCCGCGACCACCACGGGGCAGTCGCTCATCGTGGAGGACGTGCTGGAGGCCGAGGGCGTGACCGACTTCTCGCGCTACGCCGCCGTGCCCGGCACCCCCGACAGCGCCCTGTTCCCGGACATCTTCCTCGACTGACCCGGTCCGCGCGGGATCAGAAGAGCAGGTAGAGCGCGCCGAGGATCGTGAGCGCGATCACGATGCGGTCGAACACCCGTTGATCGAGCCGTCGTGCCACGCGCAGTCCGAGGAGGGCGCCGAGCACCACCAGCGGCGCGAGCAGCGCGTCCGTCAGCAGCACCGGCGCGGTGAACAGTCCGATGCCGGCGAGGAACGGCACCTTGATCACGTTGATGATCGCGAAGAACCAGGCCGAGGTGCCCAGGAACACCTGGACCGGGGTGCGCGTCGCCAGGAAGTACATCGACATCACGGGTCCGCCGGCGTTGGCGACCATCGTCGTGAAGCCGCCCAGGGTGCCGTAGGCGCCGGCGAGCACGAGTCCGCCGCGGGGCGTGACCGTCGTCTCGACGCGCGACTGCCGCCATCGTCGCCACAGGGTGACGGCGATCATCAGCAGCAGGATCACGCCGATCGCGCGCCGCACCACGTCGTCGCCGGTCAGGGCGAGGAAGGCGAAGCCGAGCAGCAGTCCGGCGATGACGGCGGGGGCGAGTCGCAGCAGTGTCGGCCAGTGGGCGTGCCGACGGTAGGCGAGGAGCGCGAACACGTCGCCCACCATGAGCAGCAGCAGCGTGGCCGCGGTCGAGGTGCGGGCGGGCAGCACCGCGGCGAACAGCGCGATCGCGAGGATGCTGCCGCCGGGCAGTGCGGTCTTGGAGATGCCGATCACGACCGCGGCCAGGCCGAGCGCCGCCCAGGCCCACGCGTCGAGCGCCATCACCGGCGCAGCTCGTCCGCGATGTCTTTGAAGCCGCGGGCGGTCGCGAGGTCGAGCGGCA
>NZ_SSDO01000009.1:0-830 GCF_004794395.1 Microbacterium sp. K41
CCGCCCTCACCGCGGCCGTGCGCCGGGCGGGGATCGCCCCGGTCGAACGGGCGATGCTCACCGGGCTCACCGTGGCGGACGGCACCGTGCGCGGCGTGGAGCTGCTCCACGACGGCCACCCCACCGTGCGGACCGCCGACGCCGTGATCCTCGCGACCGGGGGCGACGGACAGCTGTACGCCCACACCACCAACCCCGCCGGGGTCACGGGCGACGGGATCGCCGTGGCCCTGGCCGCGGGGGCCGCGGTCGCCGACCTGGAGTTCGTGCAGTTCCACCCCACCGTGCTCGCGAGCGGCCCGGCGTTCCTCATCTCGGAGGCCGTGCGCGGCGAAGGGGCGGTGCTGCTCGACGCCGACGGACGGCGGTTCGTCTTCGACAGCCACCCCGACGGCGAGCTGGCGCCGCGGGACGTGGTCGCGCGGGCGATCGCCGCACAGGCCGCGCGACAGGACGTGCCGGTGCGCCTCGACGCCACGATGCTCGGAGCTGCGACCCTCGCGCGCCGCTTCCCCACGATCGACCGTGTCACCCGCGAGCGGGGCTTCGACTGGTCTCGCGAGCCGCTCCCGGTGACCCCGGCCGCGCACTACCTGATGGGCGGCGTCGTGACCGACCTCGACGGACGCACCACGATCCGCGGGCTCTACGCGGTGGGCGAGGTGGCCCGCACCGGGGTGCACGGCGCCAACCGCCTCGCGTCGAACTCCCTCCTGGAGGGTGCGGTGTTCGGCGCACGGGCGGCTGCGGCCCTCGCCGCTCCCTGGCCCACCGGCGTCCACCCCGGCCCCACGACGCCGCGGGCGACCGCGACGCCCGCCCCGGAGCCG
>NZ_SSDO01000086.1:0-9630 GCF_004794395.1 Microbacterium sp. K41
CGGGGCCGCCGTGCGCAGCGGCGCCGCGACGCTCACAGCTCTCCGAGCCGCGCGACGATCGCGGCCACCGCGTCGACGTTGCGGATCCCGGCCTCCGTCGCCGGGAAGTCCACGACCACGTACCGCTCGTTCCGCACGGCGTCGAGCTGGGCGGTCACCGGGTTCGACGCCAGCAGCTCCTGCTTCGACGCGGCGGTGTTCCACGCGGCGTCCACCAGCACGATCACGTCGGGGTCGGCCTCCGCGATCAGCTCCCACGAGGTCGAGGTCCAGGTGTCGTGCACCTCGGCGAACACGTTCTCCAGCCCCGCGGCCGCCATGATCATCTGCGGGGCGCCGATGCCCGCGCCGACGAAGGGCTGGTCGCTGCCCGACGAGTACCAGACGGCGGAGAGCCCGCGGTCGTCGGGGGCGATCGCGTCGAGGGTGGTCCGCTGTTCCGCGACGAGGGCCGCCGCGGCCTTCTGCTCGCCGAGCAGCTCGCCCGCCTCGGTGAAACCGTCGAACACGGCGTCGAACGTGAGCGGGTCGGGCATGTAGCCGGGCGCCTTGCACGCCGCCGGGGCGACGTAGGTGGCGATGCCCAGCTGCTGCAGGTCGTCGCGCTCGCCGGCGCCGTCGACCGAGAAGTTCGACTCCCATCCGGCGAACACCAGGTCGGGTTCGAGCTCGAGCACGGCCTCCTTCGACGGCACCTTGTCCGACACGGTGGGGATGCCGTCGGCCTCCGCCGCGAGCGCCTCGGGGAGCGGGCCGTCGGTGAAGGCGGAGCCGATGATGCGGTCGCCCGCGCCGAGGGCCAGGGCGAGTTCGAGGGTGGAGGACTTGACCGTGAGGATGCGCTGCGGCGGTCCGTCGAGGGTCACCTCGGTGCCGCAGTTGTCGAGGGTCGCACGGGGCCGGTCGGCGTCGGCGGCTGCGGGGGAGGCGGGGCCGCTCGCGCAGCCGCTGAGGCCCGCGGCGAGGAGGAGGGCGAGGACGGGGGTGGCGCCGAGCGCGCGGGCGGTGGGGGTCATGGTTCTCCGGAGGACGTGGGCGGGTAGGCGCGGGTGTATGCGCGGTCGCAGTCCAGGTCGGGACCACCGGCGCCGGCCAATCGGGTCGGCGCGATGCGGTCATGCTAGCTCGGATTTTGGATCCAATCAATACTGGATTCTGGATCCAAAATGGGTCATGATGAAGAAGCCCCACCGCCGCGGCGCACATCGCCCGATCGCGACGCCGCGTTCAGCCGAGAGGAATCCATGCAGACCACACCCGTCTCGTTCTTCAGCGAGGGCTCCCGCATCTCCGCGATCTGGCGCACCCCCGACCATGACGGCCCGTACCGCGCGATCGTGCAGGGGCCCGGCTGGCTCGGCCTCAAGGACGCCAAGCTCTACGTCCGCTACCACGAGGCCCTCGTCGCGGCCGGCTTCGCGGTGCTCGTGATCGACTACCGCGGCTTCGGCGACTCCGACGGCGACCGCGGCTACCTCTCGCCCGCCTGGCAGCTGCAGGACCTCGTCAACGCCGTCACCTACCTCACCACGCGCGACGACGTGATCGCCGACGCCATCGGGGTGTTCGGCACCGGGGGCACCGGCGGTGGCAACGCGGTGCTGCTCGCCGACGTCGATCCGCGCGTCAAGGCCGCTGTCAGCCAGGTTCCCGTGGCCGACGGCGAGGACTGGCTGCACCGCATGCGCAGCGAGTACGAGTGGCTCGACTTCCAGAAGTCGCTCGACGACGACCGCCGCCGGCGCGTCACCACGGGGGAGGGCCGCATCGTGCACCCCCGCGAGGAGATCATGATCCCCACGGCCGAGCGTCGCGCCACCACCATCAAGGCCGACGTCGACGACCGCATCCCCTCCGCCGTGCCGCTCGCGTGCGCCGAGGGCATCATCGCCTACCGCCCCATCGACGCCGCGGCCCGCCTGACCACGCCGCTGCTCGTGATCGGCGTCGAGGGCGATGCGACCACGCCGACCGATCACGCCGAGGCGCTGTACGAGGCGGCGCGCGGCCCCAAGCAGCTCATCATGCAGCGGCACACCACGCACTACGCCGCCTACGACACGTACTGGGAGCAGACCACCCCGGTGATCGTCGGCTGGTTCGACACGCACGTGCGCCCCGCGCATCTCATCCACCGGACCACGCCGTCGCCCGCGATCGGCGAGTCCATCCAGACAGAATCCGTTCAGGAACAGGAGGTCGCGCGATGAGCGTCGATCTGAAGATCACCGGCGGCACCGTCGTCACCCCCGCAGGACCGGTCGTCGCCGACCTGCTCGTCGCGGACGGCCGGGTCGCCGGCATCGTCGCGGCCGACACCGACATCGACGCCGCGCGCACGATCGACGCCACCGGCAAGCTCGTGCTGCCCGGCATGGTCGACGTGCACGTGCACACCCGCGAGCCCGGCTACGAGCACAAGGACGACATCTACACGACCAGCCTCCAGGCCGCGGCCGGCGGTGTCACGACGATGTTCGGCATGCCCAACCTCAAGCCGCCCACGACCGACGTCGCCACCCTCACCGGCGTGTTCCGGCGCTACGAGGAGTCGTCGATCGTCGACTGGAACCACAACCCCGCCCCGACGAAGTTCGCCGAGATCGCGGGCATGAGCGACCTCGGCATCCGCGCCTACAAGATCTACATGGTCGTCGACACGGGCCGCGACTACCCGCACCCCTCCGGAACCGGCATCCACGACCACGGGCACCTGCTCGAGATCATGGACCATATCGCCCAGACCGGGAAGCGCTTCATCGTGCACCCGCACGACCAGGCGCTCATGGACTACATCGAGGGCGCCTACCTCGCCCGCGGCGAGAACACCCCGCAGGGCTACGCCTCCGCCTACGCCGCGCGCGAGGGCGTGATCTGGGACACCGCGATCGACGTGGTGCTGCGGCTCGCCGAGGCCTCCGGCTGCCCCGTGCACATCGCGCACATCCAGACCCGGCGCTCGATCGAGGCCGTGCGCCGCGCCAAGCAGAACGGCATCGACGTCACGTGCGAGGTCAACCACTGGGCGCCGTTCCTGTCCACGTGGGACGACGTGGAGACCCTCGGTCCCTACGCCCTGAGCTACTGGGTGCCCGACGACAACCGCACCGCCGTGTGGGAGGGCATGCGGGACGGCACGATCGACATCGCCGCCAGCGACCACGCCCCGCACACCCGCGAGGAGAAGGAGGTCGGCTGGACCAAGATGTGGAGCTCGCACACGGGCACCCCGGGCATCCAGTACTACTACGAGCTCATGCTCGACGCCGTGAACAAGGGCGAGCTCGACCTGCAGCGCGCGATCGACATGGTCGCCCACATCCCCGCCGCGAAGTTCGGCCTGGAGGGCGTCAAGGGCTCCCTCACGATCGGCGCCGACGCCGACATCGTGATCGCCGACCTGGCCGACGAGTGGACCATCACGAACGACGACGTGCTGTCGAAGATCGGCTGGACCCCGTACGACGGGCGCACCATCAGCGCCCGCATCCAGCGCACGCTCGTGCGCGGAGAAGACGTGTACGTCGACCGCGAGGTCGTCGGCGACCCCGCCTTCGGAAAGCTCGCCGCCTCGGCGGAAGACAGGGCGGCACTGGCCGCAGAGAGGAACTGACATGAAATTCGGACTGCTGCTGCCGCACTTCGGCGAGGAGGCGAGCAAGGAGAAGCTCCTGGAGGGGTCGAAGCTCGCCGAGAGCTTCGGATTCGACTCCGTGTGGGTGCGCGACCACCTCGTGTTCGAGCCGCACGGCGAGATGGAGAAGCCCAACCGCACGTTCTACGACGCGCTCACCACGCTCACCGCCATCGGCGCGGTGACCGAGAAGATCGAGCTCGGCACCGGGTCGCTCATCCCGTTCCGGCACCCGCTCGTGACCGCGCTGATGGCCGGCACCATGACCCAGCTGCTCGGCCCGCGCCTGATCCTCGGCTTCGGCGCCGGCACGTTCGACCACGAGTTCGAGGCGATCGGCTGGGGCGACCTGGACCGCGTGGAGATGGTGCGCTCGAACGCCGAGATCCTGCGCCGCGTGTTCACCGAGAACGACGTCACCTACGACGACGGCATCTTCTCGTTCGAGCACGTCACCATCGAGCCCAAGCCCGTCGGCGGTCGTATCCCGTTCTGGTACTGCGGCGCGACCCCGCGGTCGGCCCGCCTCGCGGCGGAGTTCGCCGACGGCTGGATGCCCGGCCGCACGGGTCTGGCCACGATGGAGAAGCGCATCCAGACCATGCGCGAGATGACCGACGAGAACGGCCGGCCGATGCCGACCATCGCCGTGATCCCTCCCACCTCCATCGAGGACACCCGCGAGGAGGCGCTCAAGCACGTGAACATCCCCGGCCTGCTGGCGTGGGCGAACAAGGCGAAGTTCGCGGTGAAGCCGCCGTCCGGCAGCTTCGAGACCGTGGAAGACCTGGAGGGTCAGCTCATCGTCGGCAGCCCCGACGAGGCGGTCGATCAGATCCGCCGGTTCGAGGAGATCGGCACCGAGCACCTGGTGTTCGACTTCCGGTTCAAGTTCGATCGGTTCTTCGAGCAGATCGAGCTCCTCGGCACCGAGGTGCTTCCTAAGCTGCGATAAGCCGCGCACCCGAGCGCGGCGACAAGACGAGAGGTCGACGATGACTGACGTGAAAGACACCGCACCCTCCGCCACGGACCCGTTGATCTCGGTCACCGGACTCTCCGTGAGCTACGACGTGGCGCGCACGGGGAAGAAGCTGATCGCGATCGAGAACGTCGACCTCGACGTGTTCGAGGGCGAGTTCATCACGGTGCTCGGCCCGTCGGGGTGCGGCAAGACGACGTTCATGAACGTCATCGCCGGCCTCGTCGCGCCGAGCACCGGGTCCGTCCTGGTGGACGGCACGGAGGTCGACGGCCCGGGACCCGACCGGGCCGTCGTCTTCCAGGACTACGCGCTGCTGCCCTGGCGCACGGTGTTCGACAACGTGAAGTTCGGGCTCGAGATGCAGAAGGGCCTGCGCACGGCCGACTGGCGCGAGCGCGTGCAGGAGGCCATCGACATGGTGGGCCTCAAGGGCTTCGAGTCGTCGTACCCGCGGGAGCTGTCCGGCGGCATGCAGCAGCGGGTGGGTCTCGCCCGGGCGTTCGTCGCCGAGCCGCGCATCCTGCTGATGGACGAGCCGCTGGGCGCCGTCGACGCCCTCACCCGCGAGGTGATGCGCGACGAGATCGAGAAGCTGATCGAGAAGACCGGCAAGACCGTCCTGTTCATCACGCACTCGATCGAGGAGGCGATCCTCCTGGGCGACCGCATCGTGGTGTTCAAGAGTCACCCCGGCGCCATCAAGGAGATCATCACCACGGGGATCGAGCGGCCGCGCTCCGAGCGGTCGGTGCAGCACGATCCCCGCTTCCTCGAACTCCGCGACCACCTCTGGGAGGCGCTGGAGGGCGAGGCCACGGCGGCAGCGGTGTCGAAATGAGCGCGCTGCTCGCCACGGGACCGAACCTCGGACGCGGCGGGGTCGCCGCCTGGCTCGCGGGGCTGAGCACGCGCGGCAAGGCCGCGGTCATCGCGGTCGAGGTCGTCGTGCTCCTGCTGCTGTGGCAGCTCGTGGTCGGAGTCCTCGGCTGGATCAACCCGGTCTTCCTGCCGCCCCCGCTGTCGATCGCGCAGGGCTTCGGGGAGATCATCGCGAACGGGTCGCTCGCCGCGAACGCCGGGATCTCGGCGCAGGCGTGGCTGACCGGCTTCGCGCTCGCCGTGGTCGTGGGCATCCCGGTCGGCCTGCTGATGGGCTCGTCCCTCCCGGTCGACCGCGTGGTCGGTCCGATCGCCTGGACCATCTACGCCACCCCGTCGATCGCATACCAGCCGCTCGCGAAGGCCTGGTTCGGCTTCGGCATCGGACCGGTGATCTTCCTCGTCACGATCAGCGCGATCTTCCCGATCCTGCTGAACGTCGCCGCGGGCATGCGCACCACGAACCCGTCGATCATCCGCGCCGCCCGCGTGTACGGCGCGGGCCGCCTGCGGCTGTACCGCTCGGTGTACCTGCCGTCGACGATCCCGTTCCTGTTCGCCGGTCTCCGCCAGGCGGTCGTGCTCGCCACGATCGGCATGGTCGTGGCCGAGCTCGCCGGGTCGTCGAGCGGCATGGGCGCGCTCATCATCCGCGCCTCCAACACGTATCAGACGGATCAGGCGTTCGCGGCGATCGCGATCGTCGTGGTGTGGAGCGTGGGCATGACCCAGGTGGTCACCGCGATCGAGCGCGGGGTCGCGCCGTGGACGAGGAAGGGCAGGCGATGAGCGTCGTCTCGGCAACCGGCACCGTGCGGATCGTGCGGCCCCGGCGCGTGGTGCGTGCGGGCGAGGGCAGGTGGACGCTGCTGCTGATCGCGGTCGTGGCCGCCGTGCTGCTCGTGTGGGAGGCGGCGGTCACCTGGTTCCAGTGGGTGCCCGAGGCGTTCCTGCCCGCCCCCAGCGCGATCGCCGTGGCCTTCGGGCGGCTCATGGTCGACCCGGAGTTCTGGGGCGCCTTCGGCTTCAGCGTCACGAACCTGCTCATCGGCCTCGCCATCGCGATCGTCGTGGGTGTGGTCGTGGGGCTCGCGGTCGGCTGGTCCCCGGTGCTGCGCTTCATGGTGGCCCCGTTCCTGTGGGTGCTGTACTCCACGCCCAAGGTCGCGCTCGCTCCGCTGTTCATCCTGGGCCTCGGGCTCGGCAGCGAGTCGAAGATCGCCCTCGTGATCCTGCTCGCGGTGTTCCCGATCCTGCTGAACACGATGGAGGGCGCGGTCACCGTGAACCCGTCGCTGGTGAACGCGGCGCGCGTATACGGCGCGAAGGGCATCGGGCTGGGGTGGAAGGTCATCTTCCCGGCGACGCTGCCCTACAGCCTGTCCGGCATCCAGCGCGGTGCGGCCCTCGGCTTCACGGGCGAGGTGCTCGGCGAGTTCCTCGGCGGGACCGGGGGCCTCGGTCACCTGCTGGAGTTCGCGGCGTATCAGTTCCGCATGGACGAGGCGATCGCGATGGTCGTGGTGATGGTGATCATCGCGAACCTGACGCTCTTCCTCATCTCGGTGCTGCGCCGCAGGCTGGCGCCCTGGTACGACGAGCGCAAGATCGTCGGCTGACGCCGCCCCCGACTCCCGGCCCCCGTCTCATGCGCGACGGGGGCCGGGTCCGCCTTCTCGCTTCGCCGAGTGGTACGCTTTTCTGTACCACTCAGGAGGTGACGAGATGACGGCGATCTCCGCAACCGAGGCGCGGAAGAGCCTCTTCGGTCTCATCCAGCAGGTGAATGACGACCATGCCCCGGTCGAGGTCGTGTCCCGCCGCGGCAACGCCGTGCTCATGTCGAAGGACGACTACGACGCGCTCACGGAGACGGCCTACCTGCTCCGCAACCCCGTCGGCGCGGAGCGGCTCCTCTCGGCACTCGAGCGCGCCCGCCGAGGTGAGTCCGAGCAGCACGACCTGATCGACGAGTGAGCAGGCGGCTCGCCTTCGACCCGCACGGGTGGGAGGACTACACCTCCTGGCAGGGCCAGGACCGGAAGACGCTGCGACGGATCAATCAGTTGATCGCCGATGTCCTCCGTGACCCGTTCGAGGGCATCGGCAAGCCGGAGCCCCTGAGGCACGTGCTCTCCGGCGCCTGGTCCCGCCGCATCGACCAGACCCACCGCCTCGTGTACTACGTGAGCGACGAGCAGATCGTGATCCTCCAGGCCCGCGACCACTACTGACCCGCGGACGCGACGAGGCCCCACCGCCATGCGCAACGGTGGGGCCTCGTCCGGGGTCGTGCGGCTCAGGGGTAGGGGAGCGTCGCCGGTCCCTCGTTGTCGAGCCCGAGCAGCTCCTGCGCCTTGAACAGGTGTGCGAGCTGCGCGTCGTCGAACTCCAGCGGCTCGAGCTTCTGCGTCTCGATCGTGGTGTCCCAGGCGTCCGCGTCGAAGTACAGGTTCGGGCAGGCGAGGTGGCCGTCGAGGATCCAGACGCTGTCGGAGTCGCGGAGCTCCTGCACGTCGAAGTCGTTGGCCTCGTAGATGTCCAGCGCCTCCTCCGCGTTCTCCGGGAACTCGCCCGGTGCCGGGGCGGTCATGAAGTCGGTGGCCTTGAGTGTGGCGCGCAGGAACCGCACGAGCGAGTTCGGGTTCTCCTTCACCCAGGCCGTGCCGGCGATCTGCACGTCGTTGGCCCAGTTGCGCAGCGACTCCACGACGATGTTCGCGCCGTGCTCCTCGAGCGCCGCACGGTCGTCGGCGTAGAAGGGCTGCAGCGAGATGCGGTCGTTCACGAAGAACTCGGTCCACGATTCGGAGCCGGGTCCGGGGTAGACGACCTCGGCGTTGATGCTCTCGAGGTCCCAGCCCTCTTCCGCGAGCACCTGTGCCCGCTGGAACTCGGCCGGGTCGCCGGGGGTTCCGGCGAGGACGATCGAGGTGCCGTCGAGGTCTTCGACGCTCTCCACGTCGGACTGGGCCGCGAAGTCGAAGTTCTGGCGGCAGTAGTGGCCCGACACCAGGTCGATCTCCACGCCGCCGCGGATGGCGTCGATCACGGTGCCGGTGGACTCCACGCCGATGTCGGCGCTGCCGCTCGCGACCGCGGCGGTGACGTTGTCGGCGGTGATGACCTCGACGGTGAGGCCCTCCTCCTCGTAGTAGCCGAGGACGAACATCGAGTACATCGTGACGTCGGGGAAGGGGATGGCCACCGTGATGCTGGTGTCTTCGGCGGCGCCGGGTTCCCCGTCGCCGAGGTCGACCGGGCCTTCGGGTGCGGGTGTCGGCGAGGTGCAGCCGGCGAGCAGCGTCAGTGCTGCTGCGCCTCCGGCCACGGCGAGGCCGAGCCTGGTTCTTGTCGTGCGCATGACTCTCCATTCGGGCAGTGCGTGCGCCCCTTCGTGAGGGGGGCGTCTCACGCGGATTTTGGGATACGGTATCCAATTTGGTATCGGCTGTCCATGCTTCGGCCGATATCGTGCTGACAACGGGGTCTGGACGACCACGATGAAAATTGGATACAGTATCCGAAACAGTCCCACGATGAAGAGGTGACCATGCGTGCCGCCGTGCTGAGCAGCCACGACCTGGACGGCCTGACCGTCACGGAGTCGGCGGTGCCGTCGGCCGCTCCGGGCGAAGTGCTGATCCGCGTCGAGACCGTGGGCATCAACCAGCTCGACCTCAACGTCATCGTCGGCGTCGGCCCCGGAGCGCACGCCCGGCTCCCGCGCATCCTCGGCATCGACCCGGCTGGGGAGATCGTCGCCGTCGGCTCCGGCGTCGACCCCGCGCGCCTCGGCCAGGCCGTGGTCGTCAAGCCCAACATCGCCTGCGGCACGTGCCCCCGCTGCCGCGAGGGAGACGAGGCCGACTGCCCATCGCAGACCGTCGTCGGCGTGCACCGCGACGGCGGCGCCGCCGAGTTCGTCGCGGTGCCCGCACGCAACGCGATCGACCGCCACGGCCTGACCGCCGCCGACGCCACGGCCGTGGTGCACAGCGCCCCCATCGTGCTCAACGCCCTGCGGATCGCCGCGCTCGCCGCCGACGAGCGGATCCTCGTCACCGGTGCGGGCGGAACGCTCGGTCGCGCAGCCGTCGCGATCGCGCTCGCCCGGGGAGCCCGCGTGGTC
>NZ_SSDO01000087.1:0-8315 GCF_004794395.1 Microbacterium sp. K41
CGCGACCGCGGCGGGCGTCGGGGCCTTCCGGGGCATGGGCACGGCGGGCGGTGCGGGGATGGGCGGGGTCGGCTTCGAGGGCTCGGTGGCAGACACGGTGATTCTCCTTGCGCGGTCGGGCCGCGGGAGGCGGAAAGGACGAGGCTCAGCCTAGTACGACCCGCGCTGCGGGGTGAGGCCGAAGGCGCGTTATCGATTTGTGAGGAGAACGTTCGACGCGCGAAACACGCGACGTCATCTCCGGGTAACACGGCGCTCCTATCGTCGTCCCACGACGGTCCGCAGGTCGACAGGAGGTCCATGGACGACAGCGCATCCCGGAGGACGGAGGTCCTGATCGTCGGCGCGGGGCCCGCGGCGTACGCGTTCGTGGCGCACCTCCTGGGCGATCCCTGCGACGACGTGCGGGTCACGGTGATCGGCGACGAGGGGCGCCTGCCGTACGACCGCACCCGGTTGTACCGACTCGTCCGGGGGGACAACCCCGCTGACCTGGACCTCGACCGAGGGGTGTTCCGCGACGACCGCGTGCGCCTGATCCGGGATGATCGGGTGCGGAAGATCGACCGGAAGCTCCGCCGCGTCCGCACCCGCTCCGGACGCGTGTACATGTACGACGTGCTCGTCCTCGCGACCGGGCGGCACCCGGTTCGTCCGACGCTCGACGGGGCCGGACTGCCCGGGTGCTTCACGTTCCAGTCCGCCGCGGATGCGTCGGCGCTGCGGGCCCATGTGCACGCGCCGCGCGGCGAGCAGTGGCGGCGTCCGCACGCGACGGTCGTCGGTGACGGGCCGGGCGGGTTCGCCGCCGCGCTCGCGCTCGCGGAGAGCGGAGTCGAGGTCGCGGTCGTGCACGAACGAGGGGACCACGCGGATCCGGGTCGTCGCACCTCGGCGGCAGTCGACGCACTCCTGCGGGAGCGCGGGATCGCGGTGCGGAGGTCGACGCGCGTCACCCGCATCGATGCGGACGAGTCCGGCGCGGTCGCGAGCATCGAATTCCACGACGGTTCCTTCGCCCGGACGGATGCGGTCGTGTTCGCGCCCGCGGTGCGCCCGCGTGACGAGCTCGCGCGGAACGCGGGGCTCACCGTGGTGCCGGGCGGCGGCGTGCTCGTCGACGCCGACGGTCGCACGAGTGATCCGCACATCCTGGCTGTGGGGAGCGTCGCTGTCGCGGCGGACGACGAGCCGGGCCCGCGGGCACCGGGCGGTGGCGGGCGCGTGGCGGACAGGATGCGGGAGGCCGTGGCGACGACACGGACGCGGTGGCTGACGACGATCGTGCGTGCGGGAGGCGTCGAGTTCACGGATCTCCGGTCGTCGCCGGACGGCGAAACCGTCGGAGTCGTCGTCCCCCTGGCGGACGCGCCGGGACGGATCGCGGGCGACCTCCTCCTCTCCGAGGACGGACGAGTCCTGCTCGGTGCGACGGTGCTCGGCGACGAGGACCGGCTCGCGACCCTCCGCGCGGCCGCGGATGACGGCGCTAGGGCGCGGGCGGTGTCCGAGCTGCTTCGCGAGCACGAGAGCGCTGTGACCTGCGGTCATGCGTTGCTCACGGGGCCATCCCCGGTCACGGCGGTGACGGAGCGACGAGAGCACGGCCTGAGCGGCCTTGCGGAGTTCCCCGAAAGCGCGGAGTGCGCGTTCTGCGCACGGGCGGTCGCGCGGCGCCTCATCGCGCGCGCCGGAGCGGTTGCGATCGGCTCAGGGCGACGGGGTGTCCCCGAGCGGGGCCCGGTCGGACGCCCCCGTACCAGGGAGACCGTGCTCGGCGTGACCCTCGCTGTCGCGGGGGAGCTGTCCGGCGCCCAGCTCGTCCTCATCGGACGGCTGGCGGAGGAGCACGGGTTGCGGGTGCGGCCGTCCGATGGCGGAGTGCTGGAGCTGCGTGGCGCATCCGCCGCAGAAGTCCCCGCCCTGCTGGGCAGGTTGCGTGCCGCCGGACTGGAGGCTGCGACGCGCGACGGGGGTGGACGTTTCGTCGAGGCGCGGACAACGGGATCCGTCACGCGGCGACGCGAGGAGAGTCCGGCATGAGCATTCCGACGAGCGTGGGCCGGCCGCTGACCGGGTGCCGGATAGCGATCGCCGATGACCCGTCGGCGGGTACTGCGCACGGAGCGGTGGCGTCGCCGACACCGGTCGATGTCGGTGCGCTTCTCGCCGCGGCGGGAGCCGAGGTCGTCCGCGTGCCGTCGGTACGCGCGGATCATTCCGTGCCGGCCGGTGTTCGACGGTCGGTGCACCGCGTCGCGACCGGGCGCATCGACGGCGTGCTGCTCTTCTCGGTCGAGGGCGCGCGTTCCTGGTGGGGCACCGTCGAGCGCCTCGGTCTGGGCGACGCGATCCGAGCCAGGGCGCGGGCGTCGCGTCTGCTGCTCGTCGCCTCGGGTGCGGAGGCGGCCCGGTCACTCGCCGATGCGGACATCCCCGCCACGACGGTCGACGGGGCGCTCCCGGACGACCTCGCACGCGCCGTCGTCGGGTTCTTCTCGGAGCAGGCGCCGATGCAGCGCACGGACGCCGGAGAGCTCGTCGTGCGCAGCGGCGGGGTGCTGCTCGATGAGCGCTTCCTCCCGCTCTCGGCGGGCGCCGCAGAAGTCCTGGAGGCACTGTTCCTCGCGGAGGGGCGGGTGCTCTCCCGGGAGGAGCTCGGGCGGATGCTCGCCGGACGACGACGCAGTGCACGGGCCGTGGAGGTGGCGGTCGCACGGCTGCGCGAGGCGCTGGGCGACGCGGAGCTGGTGCAGACGGTGGTGAAGCGCGGCTACCGTCTCGCTGTCGCCGATCGCTGAGCCGGCGCCGCGGGGTCAGTCCGCCGGTGTGTCCGTCGGAACGGGCGACGGGGAGGGAACGGGAGAGTCGGAGGGAAGGGGGGACTCGGACGGCACCGGGGAGTCGGAGGGGGAGATCGTGGGACTCGGAGTCGGTTCGGGGGCGGTCACCTGCGCGTGCACGACCTGGCTCCCGATCGCGGCGACGACGATGAGACCGCCGACGATCACCGCGACGGTGTTGTCGCGGCGACGGCGGCGGATCTGGTCCTCGTGCCAGCGCGTGCGCGCGGCATGCAGTCGTGCGCGCTCCGCCTCGGTGCGCGACTGTGCCTTCTTGGAACCGCGTGCCGCCATGCCCGATATCTCCATCCCGACGCCCGTCCGCGGCGTCGCCTGAGAGCCTACCGTCGCCCACGGGCGGGTTCCGTCGCCACGGTGTCGGCGCCCGCCGTTAGCCTGGAGGGGTGACTTCTCCTGCCGCGCTGCTCTCCGGGCAGACGCCTCTCGCCGTGCGCATGCGCCCGGTCTCGCTCGATGAGGTCGCGGGACAGCGTCACCTGCTGCGGGCGGGATCCCCGATCGTGGCTCTCGCCGATCCCGAGGCGGCAGCGCCCGGGGCCGTGTCGATCATCCTGTGGGGGCCTCCCGGCACGGGGAAGACCACGCTGGCGCAGGCCATCGCGCGCTCCTCCGGTCGACGGTTCGTCGAACTGTCGGCGATCACGGCCGGGGTGAAGGACGTGCGCGAGGTGATGCAGGAGGCGATTACGCAGCGTGACCTGTACGGCCAGACGACCATCCTCTTCCTCGACGAGATCCACCGCTTCACGAAGGCGCAGCAGGATGCCCTGCTGCCCGGAGTGGAGAACGGCTGGGTCATCCTGATCGCGGCGACCACCGAGAATCCGTCGTTCTCCGTGATCTCCCCGCTGCTGTCGCGGTCGCTGCTGCTCACGCTGCAGCCGCTGACCGACGACGACATCGGTCTGCTCGTCGACCGCGCCGTGACGGATGCGCGCGGGCTCAAGGGTGCCGTGGTGCTCGACGACGAGGCGCGCACGGCTCTCGTGCGACTGGCGTCGGGCGATGCGCGGCGCGCGCTCACGGGGCTCGAGGCCGCGGCCGCGGTCGCGCTGTCCCATGCCGCCGCGGTCGAGGACGGCGACACCGCATCGGACGGCGTCCCCGCGATGACGGCGGACGATGTGGCGCAGGCGGTGGACAAGGCGCTGCTCCGCTACGACCGTCAGGGCGACGAGCACTACGACGTGATCAGCGCGTTCATCAAGTCGATCCGCGGATCCGATCCCGACGCCGCACTCCACTACCTGGCGCGCATGATCGAGGCGGGGGAGGACCCGCGTTTCATCGCTCGGCGCCTGGTGATCTCGGCGTCGGAGGACGTGGGTCTCGCCGATCCCCAGGCGCTCGGCATCGCAGTCGCTGCTGCGGACGCCGTCGCCTTCATCGGCATGCCGGAGGGGCGCATCCCGCTCGCCGAGGCCACGGTGTACCTCGCCACGACGGCGAAGTCCAATGCCGCGTACGTCGGCATCGACGCCGCGATCGCCGACATCCGCGCGGGCGGCTTCGGCCGGGTGCCGCTCCACCTCCGCGACGCCCACTATCCGGGGGCGAAGAGGCTCGGCCACGGCCGCGGTTACATCTACTCGCACGACAGCGAATACGGGATCGTGCCGCAGCAGTACCTGCCGGACGAGTTGGACGGACGTCACTACTACCAGCCGAAGAACCTCGGTGCGGAACGCGACATCGGTGCGCGGCTCGAGCGCATCCGACGCATCCTCGGCGACCGCTGACAGACCGGTCGGTCGGTCGGCGCAGCGTCGTCTGTTAGACTTGAGCGGCTCGAAACCGAGTTTTCGGGCATCTCCGCGTTCACACCACACCTCGACGGCGCCCCGGCGTGCGCTCCGAGGCAGAGCGCGGACGATACGTCCGTCGGACGTGAAATCCACGTCCACGTCATCGGAAGGAACACTTCGTGACCACGAAGTCCCAGGACCGCCGCAAGGTGCGTCTCAGCCGTGCCCTCGGCATCCCGCTCACCCCGAAGGCCGCCCGCTACCTCGAGAAGCGTCCCTACGCTCCGGGCGAGCACGGCCGCACCAAGCGCAAGGCCGACAGCGACTACGCCGTCCGTCTGCGCGAGAAGCAGCGTCTGCGCGAGCAGTACGGCATCCGCGAGAAGCAGATGCGCAACACGTTCAACGAGGCTCGTCGTCAGGACGGCCTGACCGGTGAGAACCTGGTCGAGCTCCTCGAGATGCGTCTCGACGCTCTCGTGCTGCGGTCGGGTTTCGCCCGCACCACGGCTCAGGCTCGCCAGCTCGTCGTGCACCGTCACATCCTCGTCGACGGCCAGCTCGTCGACCGCCCGTCGTTCCGCGTGAAGCCGGGTCAGCTCATCCACGTCAAGGCCAAGAGCGAGGGCACCGAGCCCTTCCAGGTGGCGGCAGCCGGCGGTCACGCCGAGGTGCTTCCTCCCGTTCCCGGCTACCTCGAGGTCGAGCTCGACAAGCTCCAGGCCCGCCTGGTCCGTCGCCCGAAGCGCGCCGAGGTCCCCGTGACCTGTGAAGTGCAGCTCGTCGTCGAGTACTACGCGGCTCGCTGATCCAGCGATCGAGCATCAGGCAGGAGGCGTCGGGGATTCCCGACGCCTCCTGTCGTTTCCGCCTACGATGGAGAGACCGCGCCTTCGCGGCTCTCAGGCAAGGATGACGACATGAAGACTGTGCTGTGGTTCCTCATCGGCGTGATCGGCGGCTTCGTCGCGGCTCACTTCATGAACAAGGACCCGCGCGGCCATGACATCCTCGCCGACGTCGACGCCCGCATCAACGGCTTCACCGCCGCGCTGGGCGACGCGTATCGCGCCCAGGAGGCGCGGCTCACCGAGCCGGGCGAGAACTGAACCACCGCAGCCGCGCATCGACGCGCTCCCTCACACAAGGACAACCGGGACCTATGAACACTGCGGAAATCGCGCAGCGCTATCTCTCCTACTTCGAGAAGAACGATCACCTCATCGTCCCCTCGGCCTCCCTCGTCAGCGACGACCCGTCGCTGCTCTTCACGGTCGCCGGCATGGTCCCGATGATCCCGTACCTCACGGGCGTGGTCCCCGCTCCGCATCCGCGCATCGCCGATGTGCAGAAGTGCATCCGCACCAACGACATCGAGGAGGTCGGACGCACGGCGCGTCACGGCACGTTCTTTCAGATGCTCGGCAACTGGTCGTTCGGCGACTACTTCAAAGAGGGCGCGATCCGCTACGCGTGGGAGCTGCTCACGACCTCCGAATCCGACGGCGGGCTGGGCTTCGACGAGAAGGACCTGTGGGTCACGGTCTACGAGACCGACGATGAGGCGGAGGCCATCTGGCGCGACATCATCGGGCTGAAGCCGGAGCGCATCCAGCGCCTCGGCCGCGCGGACAACTACTGGAACACCGGGCAGCCCGGCCCCGGCGGACCCGACTCCGAGATCTTCTTCGACCGTGGCCCGTCCTACGGCAAGGACGGCGGTCCGGCGGCGGACGACAACCGGTTCATGGAGCTGTGGAACCTCGTGTTCATGCAGGACTTCCTCGAGAACATCCGGAGCAAGACCGAGTTCGACATCGTCGGCGAGCTGCCGATGAAGAACATCGACACCGGCATGGGCCTCGAGCGCGTCGCCTTCCTCAAGCAGGGCGTCGAGAACATGTACGAGATCGACCAGGTGCGGCCCGTGCTGGACCGCGCCGTCGAGCTCTCCGGACGCCGCTACGGAGCCGTGCACGAGGACGATGTGCGCTTCCGCGTGATCGCCGATCACGTGCGCTCCTCGCTGATGCTGCTGTCCGACGGCGTGCGTCCGTCGAACGAGGGCCGCGGGTACATCCTGCGCCGCCTGATGCGGCGGACCGTGCGGGCGATGCGTCTGCTGGGCGTCGACGAGCCGGCCTTCCCCGAGCTCTTCTCCGCGTCGCGGGACGCCATGAAGTCGGCCTACCCCGAGCTCGAGCGCGACTGGTCGGTGCTGTCCTCGGCCGCCTTCGCCGAGGAGGAGACCTTCCGGCGCACCCTCGCCCAGGGCTCGACCATCCTCGACCTCGCCGTGGACGACACGAAGAAGAGCGGCGGGACGACCCTGAGCGGCTCCGAGGCCTTCCTGCTGCACGACACATACGGCTTCCCGATCGACCTCACCCTCGAGGTCGCCGAGGAGGCCGGGCTCGACGTCGACCGTGCCGCGTTCGACGCGCTCATGCAGGAGCAGCGTCAGCGCGCCAAGGACGACGCGCGCAACCGCAAGCGGCAGCTCGCCGACGTGTCGGTCTACCGCGACCTGCGGGCGCTCGGCGAGACCGGTTTCGACGGCTACACGGCCCTCGAGGTCGACTCGCGGGTGCTCGGCATCCTGGTCGACGGTGCCTCCGTGCGCAGCGCCGCGGAGGGACAGATCGCCGAGGTCGTGCTGGCGGAGACGACGCTGTATGCGGAGTCCGGCGGCCAGGTCGCCGACAAGGGCACGATCGTGGGCCCTGGCTACGAACTCGAGGTGCTCGATGTGCAGCGCCCCGTCCCCGGGCTGATCAGTCACACCGTCGAGGTGACGCGGGGGAGCGTGGCGGTGGATGACGCGGCCACGACCATCGTCGACGCGGCCAACCGTCGTGCGGCGCGGCAGGCGCACTCGGCGACCCACCTGGTGCACGCCGCTCTGCGCGACACGCTGGGCCCGACCGCGACCCAGTCGGGCTCGCTGAACCGTGCGGGCTATATGCGATTCGACTTCGCGTGGTCGCAGGCGCTGTCGGGAGAGACGCGCTCGGAGATCGAGGAGATCACGAACCGCGCCGTGCAGGACGCCCTCGAGGTGACGACGCGCATCGTGACGCTCGACGAGGCCAAGGAGGCCGGGGCGATGGCTCTGTTCGGCGAGAAGTACGGCGACGTCGTGCGCATGGTCGACATCGGCGGCCCCTGGTCGCGTGAGCTCTGCGCGGGCACGCACGTGTCGACGAGCGCCGAGATCGGGCTGGTCAGCGTGGTCGGCGAGTCGTCCGTCGGGGCGTCGAACCGCCGTATCGAGGCTCTCGTCGGTGCCGACGCGTTCCGCGAGCTGGCCGCCGAGCGCGCGCTGGTCTCGCAGCTGACCGCGTCGCTCAAGACTCCGCGCGAGCAGCTGCCGGAGCGGATCGCCGATCTCGCCGCGAGCCTCAAGGCCGCCGAGAAGCGCATCGCGCAGTTCGAGGCCAAGGAGCGGGCGGGGCAGATCCCCGCGATCGCGGAGGCCGCGTCCCGCATCGGCGCGTTCCGGGTGGCCGCACAGTCGCTCGGTGACGCGGCCTCGGCGGACGACGTGCGCGATCTGGTCAACGGCGTCCGTGAGCGCCTGGGGTCGGAGGCGGCAGTGGTCGCCCTCGGCGCGATCGTCAATGGCCGGCCGGTCGTGGTCGTCGCCACGAACGAGGCGGCGCGTTCGGCGGGCGCGAAGGCGGGTGCGCTCGCGAAGCGCGCAGCC
>NZ_SSDO01000088.1:0-295 GCF_004794395.1 Microbacterium sp. K41
CGGCCCGCTGCTCGGCGTCGCGCTCGGTCGCGTGCCGCTCCAGCACGACCGCGCGTTCCCACCCGCCGATCTCGCGCAGGCGCTCGGTGACCCACGCCTCCAGGTCGTCCACCTCGATGCCGTACGCCGTCCACTCCTCCGCGGCGCGCGATTCGCCTGCAACAGCCTCCGCCAGGGCCTCCCGCGCGCGAGCCGCGGCCGCGATGGTCGGTCGCAGCGCCTCAGCGGCACGTGCGTTCCCGAGCTCGACCCTGGCCTCCGCGATCCGGGGCTCCTCGGCGTCGAGGCGGGAGAG
>NZ_SSDO01000089.1:0-274 GCF_004794395.1 Microbacterium sp. K41
GCGAACGGGTCGATGGGGCCGGGGCGCCTGGGCGTCGTCGGTCCCGCCGTGCTGCCCTTCGCCCTCGCGCTCGGCGCCGAGGTGCTGGTGGGCGCGGCGATCCTGCTGCTCGCACCGCGCAACCGTGAGGAACTCGCGGAGGAGCGCACCGACCGCTGGCTCGCCGAGATGACAGAGGCCGAGCGCGACCGCGGTCCGCTTCCCGCCGAGCCGACCGCGTGGCCGTCCCTGCCCGACGACACCGCGCCGCTTGGCGACCTGCGCGTCCCGCCGC
>NZ_SSDO01000090.1:0-8469 GCF_004794395.1 Microbacterium sp. K41
GCGCTGCTCGGCCACGCGCACCGGCGCGGTCCCGCCCACGCCCGACCGAGACGCCACGGACCCCTCGATCGTCAGCACCTCCCGCACCGCGGGAACCAGGTGCTCGGACACCGACCGCAGCAGCTCGTCCGACGCCTCCTCCAGACCGATCCCCTGCTCTTCGCACGCGCGCACCAGCGCGCCGGAGATCTCGTGCGCATCGCGGAACGGCACCCGCTGCTTCACGAGCCACTCCGCCACGTCGGTCGCCAGAGAGAAGCCCTGCGGCGCCAGCTCCGCCATCCGCTCCGTGTCGAAGCGCAGCGTCGCGATCATCCCCGCAAACGCCGGCAGCACGACCTCGAGGGTCTGCACCGAATCGAACACCGGCTCCTTGTCCTCCTGCAGGTCGCGGTTGTACGCGAGCGGGAGGCCCTTGAGCGTCGCCAGCAGACCGGACAGGTTGCCGATCAGCCGCCCCGACTTCCCGCGCGCGAGCTCGGCGATGTCGGGGTTCTTCTTCTGCGGCATGATGCTCGAGCCCGTCGAGTACCCGTCGTCGAGCGTGACGAAGCCGAACTCGCGGGTGTTCCAGAGGATGATCTCCTCCGACAGGCGCGACAGATCCACGCCCGTCATCGCCGCGATGAACGCGAACTCGGCCACCACATCGCGCGCGGCCGTGCCGTCGAGCGAGTTCTCGGCCGGGCGATCGAGGCCCAGCTCGGTCGCGACGAGAGCCGGGTCCAGCCCCAGCGTCGAGCCGGCGAGCGCTCCCCCGCCGTAGGGCGAGACGCCCGCACGACGACGCCAGTCGACCAGGCGCTCCAGCTCGCGCACGAGCGGCCACGCGTGCGCCTGGAGGTGGTGCGCGAGGAGCACGGGCTGGGCGTGCTGCAGGTGCGTGCGGCCGGGAAGGATCGCCTCCGGGTGGGCCTCGGCCTGCGCCACCAGGGCATCGATCACCCGCAGCAGGTCGCGCGCGATCACCCGGGCGTGATCGATCAGGTACATCCGGACGAGGGTGGCGATCTGGTCGTTCCGGCTGCGTCCGGCGCGCAGCCGACCGCCCAGCTCGGGCCCGAGCTCCGCGATCAGCGCCTGCTCCAGCGCACCGTGCACGTCCTCATCGGTCGGGACGGGCAGCAGCGCGCCGTCGGCGACCCTGCGAGCCACCGCGTCCAGCCCCTCGTGCATGCGCTGGGCCTCGTCCGGCTCCAGATATCCGGCCGCGGCGAGCGCCGTGGCGTGCGCGTGCGAACCCGCGATGTCGTACGGCGCCAGGATCCAGTCGAAGTGGGTCGAGCGGCTGAGCTCCACCAGCTCGGGCGAGGGGCCCGAGGCGAAGCGGGCGCCCCACAGCGCGCCCTCGTTCGTGCCCTCGTGCGTCTGTCCGGTCATCACGCGTCCTTCTTGCCGAGCAGCCACACCAGCAGCGCCTTCTGCGCGTGCAGGCGGTTCTCCGCCTCGTCCCACACCACGCTCTGCGGCCCGTCGATCACCGACGAGTCCACCTCGTAGCCACGATCAGCGGGCAGGCAGTGGATGAAGATCGCCTCGTCGTCGGCGAGCTGCATGGTCTCCGGCGTCACCTTGTAACCGCCCAGATCGCGGATGCGCGCGATCTTCTCCTCTTCCTTGCCCATCGACACCCAGGTGTCGGTCACCACGACGTCGGCACCGGCCGCCGCCTCGACCGGGTCGGTGAACAGGGTGATGGAGCCGCCGGTCTCGGCCGCACGGCGGTCGGCGGCCTCGATCACATCGGCGCGCGGCGCGTAGTCCTCGGGCGAGGCGATCCGCACGTGCATGCCCGCCGTGACCCCGGCGAGCGCGTAGGAGTGGGCCATGTTGCTCTGCCCGTCACCGAAGAACGTCAGGGTCAGTCCCATCAGGTCGCCCTTGTGCTCGCGGATGGTCAGCAGGTCGGCGAGGAGCTGACAGGGGTGGAAGTCGTCGGACAGGGCGTTGATGACGGGAACGCGGGTGCCCTCCGCCATCTCCTCGAGTCCCGCCTGCGCGTACGTGCGCCACACGATCGCGGCGACCTGGCGCTCCAGCACCCGTGCGGTATCGGACGGCGTCTCCTTGCCGCCCAGCTGGCTGCTCGCGGTCGAGATGATCAGCGGGCTGCCGCCCAGATCCGCGATGCCCACCGCGAACGACACCCGGGTGCGGGTGGACGACTTGTCGAAGATCACGGCGACGGTCTGCGGGCCCGCGAGGCTCTTGTCGGCCCAGCGGTCCTTCTTGAGCTCGAGGGCGAGGTCGAGGATCTCCGCCTGCTCGGCGGGCGTGAGGTCGTCGTCGCGCAGCAGGTGGCGGGTCATGCGGGTACCTTTCCGGGGGCGGAGGAGTGGACGTCGGCGAGGCTCGCCGCGAACAGCTCGCGGAACTCGGCCAGCTCGGCGTCGCCGATCGTGAGGGCGGGCGCGATGCGCACGGTCTCGGGGTTCGCGGCGTTCACGATCAGACCGCGCTCCTGGGCTGCCGCGACCACGGCTCCGGCGACCGGCTCGGTGAGCGCGACGCCGACGAGGAGGCCACGGCCGCGGACACCCGCGAGGAGCGGCGAGTCGATGCCCAGGATGATCTCGCGCAGCTCGGCGCCACGGCGGGCCGCATTGCCGACCAGATCCGCGCGTTCGATCTCGGCCAGCACCGCGTCGGCCACGGCGGTCGCGAGCGGGTTGCCGCCGAACGTGGAGCCGTGGGAACCGGGAGTGAACAGGGCGCTCGCGGCACCGTACGTGACCAGGGCCCCGATCGGGAACCCGCCGCCGATGCCCTTGGCGAGCGTGATCGCGTCGGGCGTGACGCCCTCATGACTGAAGCCGAACCACTCGCCCGTGCGGCCGGCACCGGTCTGGATCTCGTCGACGATCAGCAGAGCCCCGTGCGCGAGCGTGAGCGAGCGCGCCGCCGCGAGGTAGCCCTCCGGCAGCTCGACGACACCGGCCTCGCCCTGGATGGGCTCGACGATGACGGCCGCGACCCGGTCGTCCATCGCGGCCTCCAACGCCTCGACGGTGGCCGGGATGTGCTCCACCCCGCCCGGCATCGGAGCGAACGGCGCGCGCATCGACTCCTTCGCCGTCAGCGCGAGGGACCCCATGGTGCGACCGTGGAACCCGTTCTCCAGCGCGAGGATGCGCGGGCGCTCCGCTCCACCGTGCAGGCGCGCGAGCTTGAATGCCGCCTCGTTGGCCTCGGCCCCCGAGTTGGAGAAGAACACGCGCCCGTCGATGCCGGCACCCGCGAGACGCTTGAGCCGTGCGGCGAGCGCGAGCTGCGGCGGCGTCGCGAAGTAGTTCGAGACGTGCGCGAGCGTGGCCGCCTGCGTGGCGACCGCGTCGACGAAGACCGGGTGCGCGTGACCGAGCGAGGTCACGGCGATGCCGGCGAGGAAGTCGAGGTAGCGTCGGCCGTCGGCATCCCACAGGTACGAGCCCTCTCCACGGGTCAGCAGCGCCAGCCGCTCCCCCGCGTTGAGCACGAGATCACGTGCCGCGTCGTCCTGCCAGACGGTCATGCCGTCGCCCCTTTCTCTCCCAGGACCACTTCGGTCCCGATTCCCTTGCTGGTGAACAGTTCGACGAGCACCGAGTGCGGTACCCGTCCGTCGATGATCGCCGCGGCGTCCACGCCGCCCTCGACCGCGTCCAGGCACGCCCGCATCTTCGGGATCATGCCCGACTCCAGGCGCGGCAGCATCTCGATCAGCGCATCCGAGGTGAGGTGCGACACGAGCGAGTCGCGGTTGGGCCAGTCGGCGTACAACCCCGGCACGTCGGTGAGGATCACCAGCTTGCGCGCCCCGAGCGCCACGGCGAGTGCCGCGGCGGCCGCATCCGCGTTCACGTTCAGCGACTGGCCGGGGTGGTCGAGGTCGGGCGCGATGCTCGAGATGACCGGGATGCGACCGGCCGCGAGGTGGTCGAGCACCGCGGTGGGGTCGACCTGCACCACGTCGCCGACCCGGCCGAGGTCGATCTCCTCGCCGTCGACGACCACGCCGCGGCGACGCCCGCCGAACAGACCGGCGTCCTCTCCGCTGAGCCCCGTGGCGATCGGCCCGTGCGAGTTGATCTTCGCCACGAGCTGCGGGTTCACCTGCCCGGTGAGCACCATGCGCACGACACTGATCGCCTCGGTGTTGGTGACCCGGTAACCGCCCTTGAACTCGCTCGGGATCTCCAGCCGCTGCAGCATGTCGGAGATCTGCGGCCCGCCGCCGTGCACGACCACGGGCTGCACGCCGACGTAGCGGAGGTAGGCGATGTCCTGCGCGAAGGCCTCCTGCAGCTCGTCCGAGACCATGGCGTTGCCGCCGTACTTGACCACGACGATCTGGTCGCGGAAGGTCTTCAGCCACGGCAGCGACTCGATCAGCGTGGTCGCCTTCTGCGCGGCGACGTCGGGCGTGGTGTCCTGGATGTCGGTCATGAGGCGTAGGCGCTGTTCTCGTGCACGTAGTCGTGGGTCAGGTCGTTCGTGAGCACCGTCGCGGTGGCCTCGCCGACCTTGAGGTCGATCAGCAGGTGGGTGGCGCGCGGTGTGAGGTCGACCTCCTCGCGCGGACGGTCGGGGCCGCCCGCCGTGCACACCCGGACCCCGTTCATCCACACGTCCACGTCGTACGGGTCGAACTGCGCGTTGGTGGTGCCGATCGCCGCGAGCACCCGCCCCCAGTTGGGGTCGTTGCCGAAGATCGCGGCCTTGAAGAGGTTGTTGCGCGCGACCGAACGGCCCACCTCGACGGCCTCCTGCTCGGTGACGGCGTGACGCACCTCGATCGTGATGTCGTGGCTCGCGCCCTCCGAATCGCCCTGCAGCTTCACCGCGAGCTCCTGGCAGAGCGCGGTGAGCGCCTCAGCGAAGTCGTCGAGGTCGGGCACGACCTCGGAGGCCCCGTTGGCCAGCAGCGTGACCTGGTCGTTGGTCGACATGCACCCGTCCGAGTCGAGCCGGTCGAAGGTCTGTCCCGTCGCACGGCGCAGCGCCTCATCGGCCTGCAGCGGCTCCAGCACCGCGTCGGTCGTGAGCACCACGAGCATGGTCGCCAGGCCCGGGGCGAGCATGCCCGCGCCCTTCGCCATGCCGCCGATCGTCCAGCCGTCGCGCGACACGACAGCGGTCTTCGCGACCGTGTCGGTGGTCATGATGGCGTGTGCGGCGCTCTCTCCCCCGTCGGGGCTGAGCTCGGCGATGGCCTGCGCCGTGCCCTCGAGCACCTTGGCGCGGAAGGCCTCGTCGCCCGTGCCGATCAGGCCCGTCGAGCAGACGAGCACGTCGCCCGCGCTGATGCCCAGCAACTCGGCGGCCGTCTCGGCGGTCTGGTGCGTGGTCTGGAAGCCGAAGCTGCCGGTGAAGCAGTTCGCCCCGCCCGAGTTGAGCACCACGGCCTCGACCACCCGGTCGGCCACGGCCTGCTGCGACCAGATGATGGGGTTCGCCTTGGCGCGGTTGCTGGTGAACACCGCGGCTCCGACCTTGCGCGGACCCCGGTTCACGACCACGGCGACGTCGGGCTTGCCGGTGGACTTGAGGCCGACGGCGACCCCGGCTGCTTCGAATCCTGCGGGTGCGGTAACGCTCACGGGGCGACTCCGTTGATCGAGAGGGCACGGGCCTCGGGGAGCCCCAGCGCGATGTTCATGGACTGGATGGCGGCACCGGCCGTGCCCTTGACGAGGTTGTCGACGGCGGTGACGACGGTGACCCGGTTGGCGGAGCGGTCGATTGCCAGGCCGATCAGGGCGGTGTTGGCGCCCAGGACGTCGGCGGTGCGGGGGAAGCTGCCCTCCGGCAGCAGCTGCACGAAGGTCTCTTCGCCGTACGCGCTCTCCCAGGCCGCGCGGATCTCCGCGTCGGTCGCGCCCTCGACGATCGGCGCGGTGGAGGTGGCGAGGATGCCCCGCGACATCGGGACGAGCACCGGCGTGAACGAGATGCGGATGTCGGCGCCCGAGGCGTCGGCGTCGGCCGGACGGGCCGCAGCGAGCGCCTGCCGGATCTCCGGGATGTGCCGGTGGGTGCCGCCGACCGTGTAGGGGTTGGCCGAGCCGAGGATCTCGCTGGCGAGCAGGTTCGGCTTGAGGCTCTTGCCCGCCCCGGACGGGCCGACGGCGAGGACCGACACGATGTCGGACGGGTCGATCACTCCGGCGGCGACACCCGGTGCGAGGCTCAGGCTGACCGTGGAGGCGTTGCATCCGGGAGCCGCGATGCGCGTCGCCCCGCGCAGCGCGTCGCGCTGCCGTGCGCCCGCGACCGGCAGCTCGGGAACGCCGTACGCCCACGGCTCATGGAACGCGCCGCCGTAGAAGGCGTCCCAGGCGGCCGACGAGGTGAGCCGGTGGTCGGCACCCGCGTCGATCACCAGCGGGACGTCGCCGAGCGCGTCGGTGTACTGCCCCGACTGACCGTGCGGGAGGGCGAGGAACACGATGTCGTGACCGGCCAGGATCTCGGGAGTCGTGTCCTGGAGCGTGAGATGCGCGAGCGAGCGGAGGTGCGGCTGGTGGTCGACGAGCGGTTGACCGGCGTTCGAGTGCGCGGTGACGGTGCGGATCTCGATGTCGGGGTGGGCGGCCAGGAGGCGGAGGATCTCGCCGCCTGCATAGCCCGATGCGCCGGAGACGGCGACGGAGTACGTCATGCTTCTACCTTAACGGTCGGGTCCTCGACGATTTCGGGACCGGGGGCGGGGCCGAAGGCGGCGACACCGGCACTCGACCGCCGCGCACGCGCAGGCAGGAGGGCGGGGTCGCCTAGAGTCGGCGGCCGCGGCGTCGGCGCACAGCGATGACGCTCGGAGCGAGCGTCGAAGGAGCGGTGGCGGCCGAAGGCATGTCGCGACAGTAGCGCGGCCGTCGTCGCCACCGCAAATCCCCACCGTCATCCGACGGCTGCGGCCTCCAGCGGCGCGGCGAAGAACGCCAGCTCGTGTGCGCTCGACGTGCGGAACGCGCGCCGCATGCGCTCCCGTCCGGAGGCGTCAGACCGCGATGCCGCCGCGGTCGCGAAAGCGATGGCCTGCGCCGTCGCCTCCTCGAACGCCGGATCGGCGTAGGTCGACAGCCACGAGGCATAGGGGTGATCGGGATCACGGGCCTCCGCGCCGAAGTCTCCCGCGTGCAGCCGCCTGCCCAGATCGGTGTACAGCCAGAAGCACGGCAGCACGGCGGCGACGAGCTCGGCATGATCGCCGCCGAACGCGACCGACCGCAGATGGTCGAGGTACGCGGTGGTCGCGGGCGCGGGTTCCGCCGCGAACGTCTCCGCGCTCACCCCGCGCTCGGGCGTGAGCCACGACGCGTGCAGCTCCAGCTCCCCCACGATCGATCCGTGCGCCGCGTGCGCCCAGAACGCCTGCTCCGCCGAGGTGGGGGCGGTCCGCGCCGCGGCCGCGAGCACCCTCGCGTACTCGCGCAGGTACAGCGCATCCTGCGCGAGGTAGAACAGGAACGGCTCGCGCGCGAGTGTGCCGTCGGCGAGACCGCGGAGGAAGGGCAGCGCGTCGATCCCGTCGCGCACGTCGGCGATGTCCTGCCACCAGTCGCCGGCGATCTCCTCCGCCGTCTGCCGGGTTTCCAGGTCGCCGCGGTCCCACATTCCAGCGAAATGGTGGACGGGCCCATGTCCCTGCCCCACGGCGAGCGCACCCGCCGCCCGCAGCGACTCTCGCAGCCAGGCGCGCGCGGCACGCACCGCGTCGGACGGCGTGAGACCGCGGGCGAGCAGGGTGGCGAGCGCCGACGACAGGGAACAGCCGGTGCCATGCGTGTTGGTGGTGGGGATGCGCGCTCCGGGGAACTCGTCCCGCAGGCCGCGCTCCGCGTCCACCAGCGCATCCGGCGCCTCGTCACCCGTGAGATGCCCGCCCTTCACGAGCACCGCGGCGCCGATGTCGGCCGACAGCTCCTCAGCAGCGGCGAGCGCATCCGGCCAGTCAGTGACGGGGCGACCGACCAGCACGGCGAGCTCGGCGAGGTTCGGCGTGACCACCGTGGCGCGCGTCAGCAGCCCCCGCAGTTCACGCTCCGCGTCGGGGGCGAGCAGACGGTCGCCCGATGTCGCCACCATGACCGGGTCGAGCACCACCACCGGGGGGCGCTGCACATCGAGCCAGTCGGCCACCGTGCGGATGACCTCGGCGTCGGCGAGCATCCCGATCTTCACGGCGTCGATGACGATGTCGTCGGACACGGCGTCCAGCTGCGCGCGGAGGAAATCCGCCGGAGGAACGTGGACCGCCCGCACTCCCCGCGTGTTCTGCGCCGTGAGGGCGGTGAGCGCCGCCATCCCGTATCCGCCGTTCGCGGCGATCGCCTTCAGGTCGGCCTGGATGCCGGCGCCGCCCGACGGGTCGCTGCCGGCGATGCTGAGCACACGCGGCACGACCCCCGCCCGCCAACGACGACGGAACGCGGAGGCCGTCTCCGCGGGGTCCGCGGCGGCGCAGAGCGCGGAGACCACGGCGAGCCC
>NZ_SSDO01000091.1:0-687 GCF_004794395.1 Microbacterium sp. K41
GGCGTCGCCGGGGTCGTGGTGGAGCTCGGCGACCGGATGCCGCGCGTGCCCGACGCCGTGATCGAGGCGTGCGCGGAGGCGTCGCTCGCCCTGGTCGCGCTGGCCGGAGAGGTCAAGTTCGTCACCGTGACGGAGGCCGTGCACCGCGCACTGATCGACGCGCAGACGGCGGCCCTGCGCGAACGGCAGCGACTGCACGAGCTGTTCACGGCCCTCAGCCTGCGGGGAGCCCCGGCGGACGTGATCGTGACCGAGACGGCCCGCGCGCTCGACGCGCCGGTCGTGCTGGAGAACCTGGCGGGAGAGGTGATCGCCACCGAAGCGCTGTCCCGTCCGGTCGCCGAGGTGCTCCCGCTGGCCGCCGACGGGGCCTCCGAGCGGGTACCCGTGCAGGCGAGGGGTGTGCGCTGGGGGTCGCTCACGGCACTCGTCGGGCCCCCGCACCCGGCCGGTCGGCTCACGGTCCTGGAGCTGGGGGCCACCGCGCTCGCATTCGGATGCCTCGCCGACGGAGCGGCAGAGTGGACGGTGCTCGCGCATCGCACGCTGATCGACGACCTGCTGGGGTCGCGGTTCGCGCGCGTCGACGATGTCGCGGCACGGCTCGCCCGACTGGGGCTCGACGTGGGCGGGCGTCCGGCGTGCGGCGTGGTCGTGCGCACGACCGAGGCGGCGGACCGTATCCGA
>NZ_SSDO01000092.1:0-364 GCF_004794395.1 Microbacterium sp. K41
ACGCTGACCACCATCACGGCTGTACCCGCCCTCACGACGCTGACCACCATCACGGCTGTTCCCGCCCTCACGACGCTGATCACCATCACGGTCGGGGCGAGCCTCACCTCGCGAACCGCGGGCATCAGAGCCAGATCGTGGGCGCGAGGCACCATCGCGATACACAGGGCGCCCACCGGAACGGTTGCCGCGCGGTCCTCCATCGTCACTGCGACGCGGACGGCGCTCTTCCTCTTCCGGCATGGTGCTCCCTATTCTCGTTGTTCGTCAAACGCAAAATGGCCACCCAACGATGGGTGGCCATTTTGACTAAAAGGAGTCCGGCGGTGTCCTACTCTCCCACAGGGTCCCCCCTGCAGTACCA
>NZ_SSDO01000093.1:0-1518 GCF_004794395.1 Microbacterium sp. K41
ACCCCGGCCGCGGCCTCTCCCGGCGCGAGCGTGCCGTAGTCGCCCTGCGCCACGAGGATGCCGCGGGCGAGCAGCTGCCGCACGACGCTGCGCCAGTCCTGGTCGGACAGATCGCCGCCGATGCCGTACGTGGCGAGGCGGTCGTGCCCCTGCTGGCGGATGCGCTCGGTCGAGGCGCCGCGCAGGATGTCGATCAGGTGCCCGGCGCCGAAGGCCTGATTGCGCTCGCGCTGGAGGCGCACGATCGTCGACAGCAGCTTCTGCGCGGGGATCAGCCCGTCGAACGTCTCGGTGTCGTCGAGGCACGTGTCGCAGTTGCCGCACGGCTGCGACTCCTGGCCGAAGTACCCGAGCAGGTTCTGCCGTCGGCACTCGACCGTCTCGCACAGCGCGAGCATCGCGTCGAGGTGCTGCCCCATGCGCATCTTGAACGTGCGGTCGCCGGGGCTCTGGTCGATCAGCCGGCGCTGCTGCACGACGTCGCCGAGGCCGTACGCCATCCATGCCACCGACGGTTCGCCGTCGCGACCCGCGCGACCCGTCTCCTGGTAGTAGCCCTCCACCGACTTGGGCAGGTCGATGTGCGCCACGAAACGCACGTCGGGCTTGTCGATGCCCATGCCGAACGCGATGGTCGCCACCATCACCACGCCGTCCTCCCGCAGGAAGCGCGACTGGTTCGCGGCCCGCACCTCGGCCGGCAGCCCCGCGTGGTACGGCAGCGCGTCGATGCCCTTCGCCGCCAGCGCGGTCGCGGTCTGCTCGACCGACTTGCGGCTCAGCGCGTACACGATGCCCGCCGCACCCTCGGGCTGCGAACGGATGAACTGCACGAGCTGCGTGCGGGGGTCGACCTTCGGGACGATGCGGTACTGGATGTTCGGGCGGTCGAAGCTCGCGACGAAGTGCTGCGCGCGGTCGAGGTGCAGCCGCTCGGTGAGCTCCTTGTGCGTGGCCCGGGTCGCGGTGGCCGTGAGCGCCATGCGCGGCACGCCGGGGAATCGGTCGCCCAGGTCGCCCAGCGCGAGGTAGTCGGGGCGGAAGTCGTGGCCCCACTGCGACACGCAGTGCGCCTCGTCGATCGCGATCACGCTGAGGGTGCCGCGCTGCAGCAGGGCCGTGGTGTTCGCGTTCGACAGCCGCTCGGGGGCGACGTAGATCAGGTCGAGCTCGCCCGCGACGTAGGCCCGCTCGACCTCGCGGCGCTCGTCGATCGACTGCGTGGAGTTGAGGTACGCGGCCTTGACGCCGTTGGCGCGCAGCGCGTCGACCTGGTCGTGCATGAGGGCGATGAGCGGGCTGATCACGAGGCCCGTGCCCTCGCGCACGAGCGCGGGAACCTGGTACGTGATGCTCTTGCCGCCACCGGTGGGCATGAGCACGACCGCGTCGCCGCCGCCGATGACCTGCTCGACGATCGCGGCCTGATCGCCGCGGAAGTCGTCGTAGCCGAACACCGTGTGCAGCGCCTCGCGGGCGGTCGGGAAGCGGCTCGGCGTCGCGCGGCGCACGGCCGGC
>NZ_SSDO01000094.1:0-1286 GCF_004794395.1 Microbacterium sp. K41
ATCTCCGGCGCCTCCGACGAACGCGCCGAGGGGGCCACGCCGCCCGCCGACCCTGCCGCGGGCGATCACACCCCCGCGCCCGGCAACGCACCACCCGGTGCTCCCGCCACCCCGTCTTCCTCCGCCACCTCCGGCGGAGGCACCCCGTACGCCCACGCTCGCCTCGGCGACGACGGCGTGCTCCCGCTCCGTGCCTGGGAGCGGGTTGCCGGCGCCTCGGACGATGCCCTCCCCGGCTCGCCCGTCGCCGACACCGACGTCTCTCCTGACTGACTGACCGTCGCGCCATCCCCGCGGATGGCAGATGCCGTGCTGCGCGCGCACCTCATCGCGTGCACCCATCAGACACCCCAGTCATGTCAGGAGAACCATCATGCGTACTTACGCGAAGCGAGCCCTGTGGGGCGCGCTCCTCGCCGGCGGGATCACCCTGCTCGGCGCGACGGCCGCCAATGCGGCCGAGACATCCGGAGACGACGGACTGCTCTCCGGCACCCAGGCGGTGGCACCCATCACGGCGCCGATCACGGTCGTGGACAACGCGATCTCCGTGCTCGGCGATGCGGTGGCTCCCGCACCGGCCCCGGCTCCGGCCCCGGCTCCCGCTCCGGCTCCCGCACCCGCTGCGGAGACGGACGGCGGCTCGGGCACCGCGTCGGGAACCCAGGCGGTCGTGACCGTGAACCTGCCCGTCACCGTGTCGGGCAACGCGATCAGCCTCACCGACGACTCCACGACCAGCACCCCGGCCGCCGCTCCACCCCAGAGCGCGGCTCCCCAGGCCTCTGACGCGGCCGGGGTGCTTTCCCTCGACACCGACGGCATGGACGGTGTGCTCTCGGGCACGCAGGCCCTGCTCGCGGTGAACGCCCCGGTGACCGTGTCGGGCAACTCGCTGTCGCTCCTGGGCGACGCCGAGTCGGCCTCGACCGACGCGGAGGCCGCACCACCGGCTCCCGCGACCGGCGTCGATGCGGGCACCAGCGGTGAGGACGGCACGGCCAGCGGCACGCAGGTCGTCGCCCCCGTGACGGCTCCCGTGACCGTGACCGGCAACGCCATCTCGCTGCTCGGCGACAGCGCCAGCACCGGCGGCACCGGCACCGGCACGGCTCCCACCGCACCCGCGAACGGCGGCAGCCCCGCCACCTCGGGTGAGGACGGCGTCGTCGGCGGCTCGCAGGTCGTCGCACCCATCACCGCCCCCATCGGCGTGACCGGCAATGCTATCTCCGTGCTCGACGACGCCACCGTCACCGGCGGCACCACCGGTACCGGGACCACGG